>JALYTI010000563.1 GCA_030854375.1 Acidobacteriota bacterium
CTGCCTACTACGGCATAAGCTGGATTGTTCGGGCCTACCTAATCTGGAATTCAGGTTATCTTCCGAAGTTCCTCGGCGTTCTTATGGCGATCGGGGGGATAGGGTTTGTGGTGAGAAACTTCGCCTTGATCCTCGCGCCCGCTTACGCGTCAGACGTGCTCCTTATGTTGATGTTTCCTGGTGGACTGGTACTGACCGGATGGTTGCTGGTGAAAGGCGTTGACGTTGCGAAGTGGAAGGAGTGGGCGGTGAGCAGTGAGCAGTGAGCGGTAAGCAGTGATTTACGGCTATGCCGCCTGATGTGCGGAAAGGCTCTGCCTTTCCGGCAAGCTGAAAATATCCTGAGGCTGTGCCTCGTATTGGATTGTGAGGCGTAGCCTCAAGAATGTATGTGGTCTACCGGAAGGCTAAGCCCTTCCGCATATCAGACGGCAAAGCCGTCAAGCGCCGAGGTGGTAATGACCTTGGTGAGCTGTGCCTTGAATGTCTGCGATTCCAACCCACCCGCTACCGCGTGGTGGTACTGACCTCATGGGACCGCGAGTTGAGTGCATGAAGGGATTTTGGAGAAACAATGAATCAGTCGCTTCGTCGTTTCTTCGATTTCGAATTCGTCTTGGCTTTGGAATTCGTCTTGGCTTTGGAATTCGTCTTGGCTTTGGAATTCGTCTTTTTCTTTTCAACAGCTCGCGATTTCCGTTCCACGGTTCGCGATTTGATGACTGGCTTTAGCGGCTCCTTCGTTGCATGATTTGCTTCTACCGGCGCGCCGCCTTCCTCTAATGATGCTAATGATGCGTTGATTAGGTTGTCGGCAGGTCGCTTACCGTCGATGAACGCGAAGACGTGGAAGTTGGCCCTTCGCTCGCGAATCACCTCAATGCGGCCTTCATCTTTCATACGCGCCAGTTCCGTCATCAGGAAATTCTGTTCGTCACCACTCATGTAGCGATAGTCGATGTCGAACGCGAGGCCGGTGGAGTGCGGCGGCGTATCAATCAGCACTGCGTTTCGATTCACCTTTCTCAAAGCGTGCTGGTATTGCTCCGGTCTCACCAGAGAACTGACCGGCAAGGGGCGGGCAAACTTGTCGTGATACGCCTTCGCTACTTCCTCGAGAATTTTCAACGCCTGCGGTCTGAGCGAGCTAAGCATACTCATCTTCAGCGCATAGCGATCACCCGAATCATCCAGATTGTATGATCGTCCGGCGAAATTCTTTGCCAGCGCTTGCAGCGATTCATAATTCTGCAAGAGTGTTTGCCGGCTTCCCGGCTGGCCGTAGGCTCGATCGAGGAGGGCTTTCTCGTCGGCATTTGCTTGCAACTCCTGCTGACGCGCCGCCAGTTCTTTTTGCAGTTCGCGTTGTTTAGAGCGTTCGGCTTTTTTCAAAGCGGTCAATTGGGACTTCAAATTCGATATTTGCGTTTCCAGTTTCAGCCGCGCGGAGTCGAGCCGCACGTAGGCATCCCGAAGTTCGTTTTCGTTGTAAAGCGCGATGTTGTGATCGTCCAGATAACGGCTGAACGCTCCGTCGTCCGCTCTCGCGCCAACGCCGAACAGAATGTAGCTTTCGGTGACGGCGGGCAACGGAACCAATTCGCCGCGCTCGAGCATGGCTGCGAGATCCACAAAGTCCTGACAGGATTGCAGGTTGAATTTTTCGACCTCGGCCACTTGTGTGGCCAGGAACCAATTCCGGTCTTCGTAATGCCGGAGCTGGGTGGGGATTTCAATCGCAGCGCTGGCGCTTGCGCCTCGATCTTCTTTTACTTTTTCGACGGCCCGAGCCCAGAGGTCAGCATCAGGGATTTTCAGGTTTACTTGGTTAGGTAAGTATTCGGATAGGCGAGAAAGTTTTACTTCCTGATAACGAAAGAGTGCCCACGCACCAAGACCGAGCAACGAACATATGATGACTAAAAGCAGGGTTTGGCGCACTCTTGGGTTCATGATCCAGACCACTTATGCAAATTTGAGGCGAGGCAGAGAATCGTTCAAAGTAGGAGTTTTGAGGGAGGATGGTGGCAAAAGAGGTCGGACGAATTGTGTCACTGTTTCGAATCTGGACAACGAAGGAAAGTGGCAGAGGTCAGAGGTCAGTTTGGCGCCACGACCAAGCGAAATTGTCTTCGCGGGATTGTCGACCATCGAAACAGCTCACCAGCCCGCGGAGCGGCCGAAAGCATAGAGCCTGGGGTGGAGCGAAGCGTAACCCCAGGAACCGTGCAGTTCAAAATGATCAAAGCCCGCGGAGCGGCAGACAGCGGCATCAATGGGTGCTTGTAGTCGTATCCGCTATCGGCCGCTCCGCGGGCTCGGCAAGTTTTTTGGGTTGACGATCCTGGGGTTCCGCTGCGCTCCACCCCAGGCTCTATGTTGTCGCCCGCGCCGCGGGCAAGGCGGTCTAAGAAATCAGGATAACGAAGTAACACTAGGCACGAAAGAACGGAGCACGAAGAACTAAGAACTACGAACTACTATCCAAAGAAGCAAGAACTAAGCCCAAAGCCCAAAGCACAAAGCACAAAGAACTAAGAACTAAGAACTAAGATCAGATTATCGAAACCTTATGCTAAAAAAATTCTATCTCGTATTTGGCCTTGCGGTCGTTCTGCTATATGGCGTGTCTGCCTTCCAGGGATGGGAG
>JALYTI010000564.1 GCA_030854375.1 Acidobacteriota bacterium
CTATGTAACCTCTGCTGGTTTTGTGTTCGGCGATAAGGTTCCTGCGACGACGACGATGAAGATATTAAAGCGCCTTTCTAACATTATCGCCCTGCTGCTGCTCGTTTGTTGTTTGCCGCTGATTGCCCGCGCACAGACGAATATTCCAGCGCCGCAACCAACGTCTCCGGATCCCAAAGCTGAAGCTATTGTTAACCGCGCCATAGAAGTGCTCGGCGGCAGCACTTACTTGAATGTCAAAACGGTTGTCGGTCGCGGTTTTTTCAGTAGCTTCCACGAGGGCATCTCTCAAATTCCGGCAAGATTCCTTGACTACATTTCGTATCCGGATAAAGAACGCACGGAATTTATTGGGGCCGGAATCCGGGTCGTCCAGACGAATTCTGGCTCAACCGGGTGGCTATATGACGGCGCCACGAAAACGCTGAGCGACATGAAGAGTCCGCAAATTGAAGACTTCAAACGAAGCATGCGCACCAGCGTCGAGAATGTCTTGCATGGCTGGTGGAAAAACGAGGGCGCAACTCTCAGCTACATTGGGCGACGTGAGGCTGGACTTGCCAGGCGTAACGAGACCGTCCGCCTGACCTATCCGGATGGCTTCTGGATCGAATACGAGTTTGCTGCTAAAGAAGGTCTGCCCGCAAAAGTCATCTACAAGCGAACCAAAACGAAACCAGACTCCGACGAAAAGGAGGAGATTACCGAAGAGGATCGGTTGGCCAAACCGATTACGATCGACGGTGTCACGGCGCCCTGGGTTGTAGATCACTTCATCAATGGCATCCAAACCAGCCGTGTGAATTACGAGTCAATTGAATACAATCGTCCACTCGCCGACCTGCTATTCGTTAAGCCGGCAAATATTAAGAGTCTGAAGTAAACCGTAACGCAAATTGTAAGTTTGCAACAGAGTTCCTGGTCCTGGTCTGACATTAAGAGTCAGATGGTTATCCGCAAACTGACATTTTGCGTTATAAGTTTGCGCCACACCTGCAAATGAGATCGACGGCAACGATATTGTTAATAATCTTTTTCCTGCTGTGCAGCACAACCATGCGCAATGTCACCGCGCAGGATCAAGAGGACGTAATACGCGTCGAAACAGATCTCACCAACTTGTTTTTCACGGCGACTAACAAGGAGCGCCGCTTCATCACCACCCTGAAAGAAGAGGACGTTCGGCTAATGGAAGATGGTGTGGCGCAAACGATTCTTACCTTTCAACGTGAAACGGATCGCCCTCTTTCGATTGCCTTCCTGATTGATGTTAGCGTTTCCGAAGAGCGCACCTTGCCGCAGGAAAAGGCGGCAGCTCGTACATTTATTGAAACCATAATTCAATCGAGCAAGGATCAGGCTGCGATTATCCCTTTTACCGGTTCGGCGTTTCTCGAACAGGATTTGACCCGCGATGTACTAAGCATCTATCGCGCACTCGAGCGTGTTGAGGTTGCAATGCCGGTGTACCTCGGATCGGGGCGGCCTATTAGTGGCATCGCATCCGGGCCAGGCATGAAAGCGACTCCACGTGAAGGCACCACCGCGATCTGGGACGCCGTTGCAGTGACGGCCAGCGAAGTGTTATTTCCAACTGAGGGAAATAAAAGTCAGAATCAGAATCAGCGACGACGAGCGATTATTTTGCTAACCGATGGAGTGGACACCACCAGCCGATTGCTGCGAAGCGAAGCGATAAACCGGGCGCTCGAAGCGGAAACCGTTATCTACGCTATCGGTATCGGCGATAGCAAGTATGAAGGAATCGACAAAGACGCACTCAACGCCGTGGCAGCTTCGACTGGCGGCCGGGCGTTTTTTCCGAAGCGGGAGGCTGACTTGAAAGATGCTTTCTCGCAAATTGAGCAGGAACTCCGTTCGCAATACCTGATCGCGTATTCCTCGACCAACAAGCGGAGAGACGGCAGCTTTCGCCAGATGCGTATCGACATCACAAATGCCGAACTGCAAAAAGAGAAACTGAAACTGCGGTACCGCCCCGGCTACTTCGCCAAACCTTTATCCAAATAACCCTCTATCAGCAGCGAGCAAGTGGCCTACTTTTGGAGTGCGGGGACTTGTCACCGCTTTTGGCTCCGGGGCTTGTAGGCCCTTTCCCTTCACAAGAATGCCCCCGTCGTTTAGATAGGGCACTTGTGCCCCGCCGCGCGAGGAAGACAAGTCCGCTTTCTAAACGAGCGCGTGATTAAGTGTGATAACACCCGACATGGTATGTGCCGTTTAGATAGGTACTTGTGCCTCGCCGCGCGAGGCGGACGCCACGGTGATTGCGGTCGAGCGACAAGGCTGCGACAAGTCGCAGGGGACCAAAGCGCTGACAAGTCAGCGCACTCCAAAATAGACGGTACCCCTAAGCAATACTGATTATTAATTTTGGGTTTGGCGTCTCTTCTTTACGCGCGCCGGTCGAATGGCAGGCGTCGGCTTCTTTTCTTCGGGCCGATCGCTGAGCAGCGGCAAGGGATTCAAGGCGCCATGCGTCGATTCGTAGACACCGAAGTGAAGATGCGGTGGCGTGCCGGCGGCATTGCCGGTGGTGCCGACGTAGCCGAGTAGCGTTTGGGGTGTTACATACTCACCCTCAGTAAGATGTGGCGCGTACGCTTCGAGGTGTGCGTAATAATAAAC
>JALYTI010000088.1 GCA_030854375.1 Acidobacteriota bacterium
GGTTAAGGCCGCCGGTATCAATACCGGCGGCAAGACGGGAACGGCGCAGAAGATTGAGCCGGTCTATGATCCCAAAACCGGCCAGGCGAAAACCAGGCACAGGGTTGAAAAAGACAATAAGGGAAACATCATTCGCGAGTATGAAGAAACAATCATGGACGAAGAACATCCGCGAATTGACGGTTGGTTTCTGTGTATTGCGCCGTTAGAGCATCCGCAACTTGCCATGGCCGTGATTGTAGAAGGCGGTGGTTACGGATCTAAGTCGGCAGCGCCGATTGCTGCAGCCTTAATACTTAAGGCAAAGGACCTCGGGTATTTCAAGGTAGCTAACGCACAACCCACTAATCAACCTGGTGCTAAGCCGCGCAATCGAAGAGGGCAACAAGGCAATCAACCCCAGCCGCGGGCTGTCGCCACACCGAATCAATGAAGATGAAGGATGAAGATGGGGTTTGATTGCTGCTCGCTATGATTGCTGATGATTGATTACTAACACATGAAAAACCGCGCATCATCACATCTATTTATCATCCTGCTGCTACTCCTGCTGGCGATTGGTGGCTACTGGGCCATACATCGTGCCGCTTTGCTTCGAGGCTACGAAACCTCCGTCATCGGCGGCGTGCGTGATTTGTTCATGTTTGTCCCTTTGCTCATATTAGTGATTTGGTTATCGCGGGTCAGGCGATACAGCGGGAACTGGATCCTTTTTACGGCTGCGGCCCTGCTCTTCTCTGTTGGTATGTTGATTCAGTATCGGCTTTACAGCGACCCGGAATATAACGCGCGAAATAAGTCGGAGGCGCGACAGGCCAAGATGGAAGCGTTGCGTACGCGTTACATCATCGAGAATTATGATCCGGTTAAGAAACAGATGATGGGTTTGCCCCCGACGCCCGCCAAGGCCATAGATCTCAATCAACTACCCAAACGTCCTTCGAATTACACTCTCGGAAATGCGCTGACCTCCAGCTACACCTGGATTCCCATTTTCTCTTTTATTGCTTTTGGCCTTGCCTTTTCTTTTTGCGTGCGCGATGGCTTCTTACTCTGGATCCAAAGAAACAGCTTCATAATTGTCTTGTTAACTTTGCTTCCTCTGGCAGCAGCTGTAGTCACGTCAAGCGCCGGTAAGGCCCTCGGTAACATGACGCCATGGGAGCCTTCGAAGATTCCCTTCCTCTTAGGTTTCGCCGGAATTTTGACTGCGCGTTACAAAGACCTTGCCGAAACTTATTGGGGTATTCCCCGCGCGCGAGACATTGTCCCTCTCCTTGTAATGGGCATGCTGCCTTTCGTGCCGTTCTTTGCTCTGAAGGATTTTGGGCAGATGCTGATCTTCAGCGGTGCGTACACCACGCTTTATCTCGTGGCCGTGAGACGTTGGCCGCAATTGCTTTTGTTTGTAGGTTCCGTTTTGCTGGTAATTAGTATCCTCGTCGTTGGCGCGCTGCCGCGAGACGTGCAGGAGAAGGTGCCGCTGTTGCCAACTGTGGCCCGGCCTGTTCAGGGTATGCTGCCCTCACGCATCCAGCAGCGCTTTCATTTGTGGCTTGATGGCTTTGACCCACCGTCGCCCGAGGTTTCCTGGTGGAAGAAAGACTACGATGAGGCCATCAACAAAGATCCTCAATTAAAAGAACTTGCCGAACAGAGCCCGGCGATGCAAAAGATCGTCAATACCGATATCTGGTTCGACAAGCTTGCCTTCCAGCCTGCTCAGGCAATTTTTGGGATCGCCTCGGGTAAGAACACGGGTCGAGGCCTTGGGCTGGGGTTCCCGGAGGTTATTCCCATCGCCGATTCTGATTACGTCTATGCCGCTATTGGCGAAGAAGAGGGGCTCGCCGCCGGCGCCATAGTTATTCTCGCCGTTATCATTTTCGTCATTGCAGGTGTTCGTACTTCGCTCGATGCACGTGATATGTTTACGAAACTTTGCGCCGCGGGTTTGACAGCTTTTGTGGGATTCCAGGCGCTGGTCAACATCGGAGGGATTGTGCGCGCCTTGCCGATGACCGGAATTACATTACCGTTTGTGAGCCACGGAGGATTTAGTTTAATTACGAGCTTTGCCATGTTAGGTATGCTAATGGCGTTTTCCCATCGTAATGCGCGCGACAAAATGCTCGCCCAAGGGCCTCGCGCAGAACCTCGCTCGTCATTAAATTTGGAGGCGGTCGAATAAACGGCCGAATGCCACCCATGAACCACGCGACGCAAGATTTGTCGATTACGTCGGCAGCCGTAACGGATCGGGGCCTTAACGAAAAGCGGCCTCTAAATGAAGACGCTTTTCTGGCAGACAGTGCGCGCGGCCTGTTTGCCGTCGCGGATGGCGTGGGGGGAGCTGAGGCAGGAGAAGTCGCTTCTCAAACGGCGATCGAAGTATTGGATGAAGCGTTTCGTCACCAGACGGAAGGGGCGGACATTGAAGATTTGATGGAGCTCGCGATTCAGCGTGCGAATGCTTCCATTCATCAGATGGCGCAGGATCATGCAAAGTTTTCAATGATGGCAACGACGATTGTTGGCCTGCACATCAAGGGCAACATCGCCACGATTGGACACGTTGGCGACTCGCGTTTGTATCGCCTAACTCCGGAGGGCCAGCTGCTGCGCGAAACCGAAGATCACTCCGTGGTTCAGGAAGAAGTGCGAGCAGGGCGAATGACGCCGGATCAGGCTGCCAATCATCCCAGCAAGAATGTTATTAGCCGCGCTATCGGCGCCGAAACTGGTGTCGAAGTTGACATGAAAGTCATCGAAGTGGATGACGGTACGGAATTCCTTCTTTGCAGCGATGGAATTACGCGGCACATTCCCGATAACGAGTTGAGGCAGTTGCTGATTGCTAATAACGATCTTGCGACAGTGTGCGCCGAATTGAAGCAGCGATGTCACGAACGCGGCGCGGAAGACAACCTTACGGCTGTTTTAGTTTGCGTGGGCACGCCGATCTCAGCCGCGGAGAGGTCGGGAGACTTAGAAAAAACGATTTCGCCGGAGACGATGCGAGTGCCGGCAGTCGCGCCCGCTAATTATGTGCAGGAAGCTCAAAATACCGGGGACTCAGGTACGGGCAGGCGTGCTGATCCTGCCGACGCTTTTATACCAGCCTCGCGCAAAGGGTTTGTTGCTACCAGCTCTGCGCCGGCAGTGGCGCAGGGCCCTCGGTATACAAACGCTTTGGAAAATCGCTTAGAAATTGCGGGGCATGAACAATCAAAAGGTGGTTTTGTGAAAACAATAGAACGCATCTTTATTTTTCTACTCTTGCTGGCGGCCCTGGGCGGAGCCTTTTACGGCGGAAGGAAATACAAAGGTCCAATACCCTATCTGGACAACGGCAATGCGTCGATAGCGGAAGTTTCTCCATCGGCTGCGGTTGCCCCCCGGGTTGACGACCCCATGATAAAGTTTGAGAAGGCGCGGCGCGAAGTGGACAACAACCCTACCGCGTGGCTTTCAATTCCGTTGAAGAACGAACTAGTAAGACAGGGTATCCAGAGTCCCCTGGACTCGACCGACCCGCAGTTCCTCTACCTCTATGGTCGCGCATCATTGCTTTCCGGCAACATTGAAGAAGCGATGAGGGCCTTCGAGGCGTCAATAGCAAAAGGCGATCTCAATCTCTCCCAGACAGGCTCTACTGTTCGAAAGGAAGCAACCCTGGGACTGGCCGCAGTTGCCTTGAAGTCGGACAAAGACAGGGCTGCGGCCCAAACACGTTTTGACGAAATGATGCGAAACACCGCCGCGCCCTCGCCGGCAGGTTCCCCTCCAGGCGCTCCCCTCAGTTCCCCTTTAACTTCTCCGTAGAATTGGACCTTCTTTTCCGTTTGTTCCCGAAGGGCTCGATCAGAATGAGAAGCATTAGGACGGGTCGGTGGAAGATTAACCGCGACTGATGTCAGAACTGAAGTTACAACAAAGCAGGCTCGACGGGCGGTATGACATTCTTGAATGTTTGGGTCGCGGAAGCTACGCCGAAATTTACGTTGCTCACGATAACGCTGCACGAGATGGCGCTCCGACAACCGTTGTCATCAAGGCGCTGAATATGTTTCTGCAGGAAGCTCCTGACCTGGATTTGGAACGCACGCTTATCGCTAACTTCCAGAACGAAGCCGTCGCCCTCGATCGCGTGCGGCATCCCAATATCATCAGTCGTTTGGGGCATGGCACCGCAATCGATCTCGCTGGAACTACTTTTCACTACATTGTGCTCGAGTATCTTTCCGGTGGGGACATGGCTGCGCTTTCTCGCCATCACCCTCTTCCGATTGAAAAGGCGATCTTCTACCTGGAGCAGGTTTGTTCCGGATTGGCCCACGCGCACGAGTCTGGAGTGATCCATCGGGACATTAAGCCCCAGAATCTTTTGCTGACCTCCAACAAGCAGGTTGTTAAGATTGCCGACTTCGGTGTGGCAAGGCTGGAAACGAACGAGGGCGCTATTACCCGCGTGGGAACAAACATTTACTCGGCGCCGGAACACAATCCCCTGGTCCACACGGGGGCGTTGGACCTCGAGCTGATCGCAGCGGGCCATCGCCAACTTACGCCCGCGGCCGACATCTATTCGCTCGCAAAAACAGCTTACGCGCTGTTGGCTGGAGAGTCGCCTCGAAGATTCGCGCAACACGCAATACGAGAGCTCCCTGCCCCGGTAGGTAATCTTTACTGGTCGTCGCCGGTACTGCGCGTTTTAGAAAAGGCCACGCAAACTCGAGTCAACGATCGTTACCAAACCGTCCAGGAATTCTGGGACGAACTCGCAGAAGCGGTGCTTCCGCCCACTCAGCGGCTTCCAGCCGCCGCCGTTGATGCCTTAAGCGACGAACGTCGTGAAGCCAGACGAAAGCCAAGTTCCGACCTGACGGCGGATCCTGATGAGTTTACCCAGGCTCCGCCCCAACCACGTTTCGAGCCAGTGCAAGCGATGGTTCCCCTTGCGAATGAGATAAGTGAAGGCGAGAAATCCCGTAATGGAGACGTGCGCCGGCTTGAGAACCGTGTGCCCGCTGATGCACCCGGTCCTCCTCCCGGGCGCACACCGCACTATGGAGAGGGTTCGCCCGAGCGCCGGCCGAAAATTGTAGTGCCCGTAAGCGCGATCGACACCGCGTCTAGACGAGCGGAAATACATCTCCAACCAGCCAGAGGCACGATTGCGGATTTTCCCACTGAATCAAAAGGCGGAGTGCCTCAGGTTCAACCAGGATCGAGGCGCGTAGGCTATCAACGACGCCCGGCAGTCCCGCGGCGAACAAGTCCCTTTCTGGTTGCGGCACTTCTTATACTAGCCTTTGCAGGAATGTTGTTGGCGACCCACAAGTATGTTACGTCACGCTGGAATCCGTTTGTGGACCTGCCAAGGCTTGGGGACGTTTTTGTAATCGGACGGGAAGGTGTTACAACAACGGATGTAAATCTTCGGCCTGATGCGAGTACGGCAAACCCGCCCGTTGGTGTGGCGGAAAATGGATCGCGGGTGAGGGTTCTGGCCTCGGACAACAATTGGTACGAAGTTCAGGTGTTGCAGCATGGGCGTCCCAAGACTGATCCGTTTACGTCGGACCGCGGCTGGATCAACAAAAAGTTTGTTAAATTTGACTGAAGTTAACGACGGGGGACCGGGGCAGTAGCCCGACCATTAGGGAGGGCGTCGTTGACGCTGGCCCTCCAAGCGATGCCGGGTGTGACGGCGCCCTCCCTAATGGTCGGGCTACTGCCCCCCACGCTACCGCGTGGTGGTACTTACTTCATGGGGCGGTCCCAATCGCAAGTCGGCTGGGCAAACCTCATCAGCACCAAAAGCCTTCTTCACTATTCGCGATTTAGCATTTACTATTCACTAACATGGGCCTGATTGAATCAATAAGAAAATGGATAGACGGCGAGAGTGGCGAAGACTTGCTCGAATCCGCGGACGAGCACTCCAAACCGCGCCGCATCTGGGAAGAATTCCTGGTGAAGATTGCCCGCGAGGTTGAGGCCGTGATGCAGCGCGAGATGTTTACGCCTCCTGGCGGTCCAACCTACATACCCCGTGAATACGTCGTCTATTTGAGCGCCGATGACGACAAAGACTGGCAAGGCGACAAGCGCCGCGGTCTTGAGCAGGGACTCTTCCATGTTCTCTCGGAGCGCGCGAAGGAATTGAGCGGCTCAACGCAACTTGCCGCTAAATCGTTTGCCGTGGAGCTGCGCGTGGACGGCACACTCGAGAAAGGTCAGTTTCGCGTTCAGGGTGTGTGGGATGAAACCGAAAGCGGCCATACTCAGGTCAACGCGCGCGTCAGTGACTCGCAACGCGGATCGTCAGGAGCTGCGGCCGGTGTTTCTTCGCCACGCACACCGGCGATAAACCTTAGCGACACGGTTCGCGAAAGAGCAGACGGAAGTACGGGCGAAAGTGAACCTGCTGAGCAAAGTGAGCGGACCGTCGTTCGTCCAAAGATTCAGGAGCTTTATTCCATTGAGCTCTGGAAAGACGGCGTGCGTGAAGCTGTCGTACCGATCGTAAAACCCGAGATAACGATAGGACGAGGTTCGCGATCAATTACAGTTGACCTGCCGTTAAAAGGTGACCCGGAAATAAGTCGCATACATGCTGTCCTGACTCGTGAAACTGACGGGCGTTACTGGCTGGTACCGAAGGGTCGCAACGCCACGATGGTTGCCGGACATGAATTGCCGCGCGAGGAACGTACCGAAGTCTTTCCTGATCAAAAGATCTCAATCTGCAACTTCGTTGTCCGCATCCAGCCAAAATAAACGATCGAGTAGCAGTTTACAGGCAATTGCGTTAGATACGGCCCATGAGGTCAGTAACACTACGCGGTAGAGACTGCGTGAAAACTCAGCGATCCCAAAACGGGTGGCTCAAGCCCTGCCAATTTACAGGTTGGGAAGGGTGGCTTGCCCCCGCCGGAGCGCCAACGGCGCGACTGGTTACTTCAGCTTTCAGGTTACGGCCCACCGATCGAGTTCGACACTGTTGCCACTAGAAACCATGTTCACTTCTTAATGAAGTCCCATTGAGGTAATACCCCACCGGTCGCGCCGTTGGCGCTCCGGCGGGGGCAAGCCGCCCTTCCTAACCTGCAAATTACCGAGCGTTCTTTTGAGTTTTCACACAGTCTCCACCGCGTGGTGGTACTGAAATCATGGGACCCACGTTGTCAATGCCCACACCATTAGAACCGCTACATTTCGCGCCCTTGGCGCTGAATGCAAAAGAAATTTCTTGTCCTGGTAACCCTAGGAGGTTCCAACGGCCACGGATTGCACGGGTGCGATTTCGGAAAGCAACTCTACGAGAAGTGGGACATCTTTTTCAGCGCTGAGGTAATTCTTTCCAAGCATCTTAACGAAGCGGCGTTCTTTGGTTTGCCCATTCAATTCCTTCAGTAACGCTCTACAAAAAGCTGCCACAACCTCCGGACCAAATTGTTTGCCTGTATTTCGGCGGAGGTCCTCAATTACCTCGTCAAATGAGCGGCGAGTCTTGTAAGGACGATCCGTAGTC
>JALYTI010000565.1 GCA_030854375.1 Acidobacteriota bacterium
GCGCGTCCAGCAAATATTTTTCCGCCTTTGCAAGCAGTTCGTAGCGTTTCTGCTTATCAAGCGTGTGGTTTGCTTCATCCAGCATGTCGACGTATTTCTTGTCCCACCAGCCGCTGCCGTTATCTCCAGTCGGAGTTGAAAACAGATTTAGAAAGGTAAAGGGATCCATGTAATCGGCTGCCCAACCGCCGAGTGCAAAGCCTTTATATTCTAATTTGGGACGGGCGTTAAAGAACGTTTTAGTTTCCATGCTCCTGAGGGACACGGTAATTCCCAGATTCTGCTTCCATTGAGCCTGCATAAACTCGGCCATCGTCTTATTGGCTGAAATGCTATTGAACATGTATTCAACTTGATCAACCGGGAACTTTGGGGACGTGAAGCTGCCGTCACTCCGCTTTGTCACGGGGAAGCCGGCCTCTGCAAGCAATTCCCTCGCCTTCTCGGGATTGAAGTCCTCGCCCTGGGGCCGCGGATAGCCCTTGAATATCCCCTCCGGCGTGAATGCAGTTAGAGGCTTAACAACTTTGCGCGCGGCGGCCCAGGCGTTTCGATCGATTGCCATGTTAAAGGCTCTTCGCACGCGAAGATCATTCATAGGGGGCTTGGTCACATTAATAAGAATGTAAATGATGGCCGCCTCAGAACCTTCCATGTAATCTTTCTTCGGTCTGATTACGTCGAGCCACATAGTAGGCACCGTGTGGTTAAGTACGGCGTCGACTTCCCCCACCTTATAGAGATTCATCGTAGTGGGATTGTCATTCATCGGATAGAAATAGATCCGGTCAAGCTTTACGCTCGCAGCGTCCCAGTACATTGGGTCACGTTCAACCACAATCTCAGCATAGGGTTTCCATGATTTAAGCTTGAAGGGTCCGCAGGTCATTATGTGAGCGGGGTCTGTCCACTGTTCACCATATTGCTCGATCGCTTTGCGAGGAACTAAACGGAAAAACTGGCTGGCCAGCAAACCAGCAAAAAACGGAGCCGGCTGACTAAGAGAGATTCGCACCGTGTAATCGTCCACAGCTTCGACCCCGATGTCCTCACCTTTCACTTTTACAAACTCTTTGCCGGCGACCGCCGCCTGCATTTTGGGATTACTCGCCAGAAGTTTATTGCGCTGGTTCTCGTCGCCTGGAAGAGTTAACCTTGCGGGCGAATGCATGAACTCATGAAAAGGAGTGTCCGGGTCGGAAGTTGGTTCAGCTTCGGTAGGTGGATACTCCCGCTCAGTCGGCTTTAGCAGCTTTTGGCTAAGCGGCTCAGTTGCCGCGGCGCCTTGAGAGCTGTTGTCGGAAAAATCTTTCTCAAGCAGGAACTTGTTAGTCTCCGGGTCCAGGACAAAAACCGCGCCCGAGTTGTAGGCGGGCGCATAGTTTATGTAGTAAGCGAGATTTGCATTTCGCGAGGCCACCTCCGGCGAGAGTCCACGCCGAAGGCTGTAAACAAAATCGTTGGCGTTGATCGCATCGCCATTAGACCAGCGAGCATTCTTTCTAAGATGAAAGACGAATTCTGAAGAATCATTGTTCACATGCCAGCGCTCTGCAATTGCGGGGATCGGCTGCATCGTTTTGGGATGATATTCGACCAGACCCTCGTAGATAGCCATGAAGATGCGGCCCTCTGGTTGTCCGGTCGTTTTTTGCGGATCGAGTGACTCCGGCTCGTCGCCTGTCACGTAACGCAGAATGTTTTGCGGTGGCGGGGTCGTGTTGCCGTAGAATGTGCCGGTCGTTGCCAGGGCGCTGCAAGACACTACACCGAAGACGAGTGTGGCAATCGCCAATACCGCGATTATTTGTTTCAAGTAGAGTTTAGACATCGCCATTTTCGAAGGAATCGTCTCCAAAAATGAAAGTCAGCCCTCGGAGACTTCAAGGTGTTGCGGCTCTGCCGCCTGATGTGCGGTGGCGGCTTCGCCCCACCGTGGACGCTACAATTCTTTTTTGGGGCTACGCCCCAAGTCGGGGGCCAAGCCCCGATCGTTGCTCGTGACTTCCCGGAAGGTCATAGACCTTCCGCACATCAGGCGGCACAGCCGAAGTATTTCATAGAACAAGTCGCAACCTGCCTCCGCACAGATCGTAAAGGAAGGACCTTTGCTCTCCAACGATTCGAACTTAGCATGCGCTAATGCGTTGATCAAGATTCTTCTTCTGAGTGTCCTAATATTTTTTGACGCTAGTGTGTGCGCACACTAACAGTTTGCGTTACGAGCGCTATCGAATCGTCACAGGCGAGTTGGATGTCTCTGGAGGCTTCCACCCAGGATTGATCCGCACCGTCTTCAGCGACGGAGCATCCAGCACGTTCGAATCAAATCCCTCCACATAGGGTTTGACCAGCGCGTAAGACGATGCAAAATAAATCGGCATCGCGCTCAGGTCCTTCAGAGCCTGACTCTCTGTTTCGATAGACGGGAGCACGCCCAGTGGCTTCGCTTTCACGGTGGAGAGCTTGTTACTGGAAGCCTCCGGCGTGGACTTAGATGTGGGCTCCTCTCCTGCAGTTGTAACCGGTGCTGTGGAGTGGAACCCCTCCTGAAACAGCATACGAATATTCGTGAGCTCATCTGTCGTCTGCATTACAATCCCGCGGCGCACAACATCGAAATCACCTGCACGAATC
>JALYTI010000089.1 GCA_030854375.1 Acidobacteriota bacterium
TCTTTATCATGCACGCCGATTATCCGTTGCCGCCAAGCTACACGATCTTCGGCCGTGTAACGGATGGACTGGATGTCATAGATTCGATCGCAACAGCAGAGACTGATCGAAGTGATAAGCCGGTTTCCCAAGTGAAGATGGAAAAGGTAACGATCGAAGGTTGAGAGAGTTTACTTTCAGCGCGGGCGCACTCGCCCGCTCTGGCGAGGCGCAGCCTCGCCAGAAGGTTAAGGTTGATACAGACGGAAAGGCGAAGCCATTCCGCACATCAGATGGCAAAGCCATAGAGGTTCGTCGACCCAGATTAATTATTACCTGGCGCAATACTGCGGATGCTTTCCAATACAAAACTTTTAGCCGAAGCGATTGAGTCTTCCAGAGTCATTCCCTTACCCAATCCGGCAGCGATCGCTGCCGACAAAATGCAGCCGGAGCCATGAAGCTCAACATCAAAAACGCGCTTCTCGCGAAACACAGTTACCTTCCCTTCATTGTCGAGCACATCAATAGCATCTTCTGAAAATACCGAGCTATCATTGCGTTCGTCCCTTTCCGTCTCCTGCCGCCCGCCTTCTGCCTTCTGCTTTCTGCCGTCTGCCGTCTGCCGTCTGCCTTCTGCCGTCTGCCTCCTGCCTCCCGCCTTCCGCGCCCTCAGATGTCCTCCCTTGATCAAAACGGCCTGCGCGCCCATTCCGCGAATCATGAGCGCCGCATGTCGCATCTCTGCCTCTGAAGTTATCGACAGGCCGGTGAGTTGTTCCGCTTCGGGAATGTTAGGTGTTAACAGACGAGCGAGGGGCATCAACTCCTTGATGAAGGGCTCAAGAGCGTC
Source organism: Acidobacteriota bacterium (assembly GCA_030854375.1). Classification (GTDB taxonomy): domain Bacteria; phylum Acidobacteriota; class Blastocatellia; order Pyrinomonadales; family Pyrinomonadaceae; genus PSRF01. The sequence continues at coordinate 833 of JALYTI010000089.1, forward strand.
CTCTTCCATTAGAAGATGACCTGAGGTTGACATGCTAACAGGATCGACAACAGGTGCGGGCAAATCAGTTTCGCGGTACAGACGCGCCACCTCTTTGACAACTTCGCGCGTGGGTAACATGCCGATCTTCGAACAAATGATTTTGTGCTCTTCCAGCAGGGGCAATACTTGCGCTCGTACTGCGGCGCCGGTTTGGTTTACTGCACCAAAAACACGAGTGCTATTTTGAAAAGTGACTGATGTTATTGCAGCCACTGTCTGAAACCCGAAGCCGGCAAAGGTTTTCGCATCTGCGAGGACACCCGCTCCTCCTGAAGGGTCGAAGCCTGCAATCGTCAGCGCCCTGTAGTTGGTATTTATCTCGCGAATCTTCGCGGACTCCTTTGCGCCCTTTGCCATTAGTTTTATTTCGCGGTCTAGCGCTCCTCAAAGCTTTTCCGAATTTCATTTACGACTCGACCCAGTTGCAACGGATTGCTGAGCATCCGGATCGCGGCGATACCGCGGGCGCCTGCTCGAATACAGGCTGGGGCATTGGCAGTGGTAATCCCGCCCAGGGCGATAACCGGAAATGGTGAAAGGTTCGCAGCAACTCTCGCAAGTTCTGTTGCACCGACAGGTTCCCCATACTCGCGCTTGGATGTTTCGAACACAGGACCGAATACTACAAAGTCGGCCCCATCCGCGCGAGCAGTCGTTGCCTCCGCCAATGAATGTGTAGAGACCCCAATTAAGAGCTCGGCGCCGAATGTGCGGCGTATGACGTGGGAAGGCAGAGAATAGGTGGCTAGATGGACGCCATCTGCGCCTGCCGAGGCAGCGATGTCAGCACGGTCGTTTACCAGCAGTTTGGTTGCACTTCCGCTGGTGATACCGGCGGCTGCAGCTGAGAGCTTGTAGAGCACGTTTGCGCTCAGTTTCTTTTCGCGGATCTGAAGGAGGTCGACTCCGGCGGCAACAGCTGCCTCGACGAGCCTCAGAACGCTTGAGAATTCTTTAGTTGCCGGTGTTGTCTGGGAGGTCGTCTCGCCGCTCGTGATGAGATACAGAAGTGGCCTTTGCGGAGTGAATTGCATCCGTTTTGGGGCTGCTGCCAGATTCAGTACTTTCCTGAAGCTTACGCACAGTCTGCTTGAAATGGAAAATTTCCCAAAAAGCAATGCCTACATTCAATAGGCCGATTCCGGTTACCGCTCCGCGCATCCAGCCCGAAGCAACAACTGTTTGCAACCCATACAAGCCGGTCTTGCGCGCCGCGTACAGAAGAAAATAGTTATTGCCCCAATCGCTTAAGCCCAGCGTGCCTTGAGGAATCCACGGGAGGAGCGTAAGCACAATACCTATTTCAAGGCAGAGGATAATATAGAAAATGACACTTAACTTGGCCGACATTAGGATAGTAAATCGTCAATCTTAAATCTTGGATAGCGAATGTGAATCTCAGTCTGGGAACTAAAACGTAATGGGTCAATCGGGAGTCCAGAGGGCTCTTGATCTGATTATTCACTATTTACCACTCACGATTTACGATTTGATTCACTTCCCCTTCTTTTTCTTCTTGTGAGTCGCAGCCTTACGTTCCTGAAGTTCCGGAAGCTTAGTCGCAATATCACGATAGCCAACGTCAACCCCGTACACTTCCGTAAACACTTCAATCGCGCGCGTCACGTCGCCCATCTGCTCGTAAGCCGAACCGAGTTCATATTGCAACGCCTTGTACTCTTCGGCTGTGCGTCCTGGAGCTTCAAGACCCTTCTTGAACCAAAGCACTGCTGCTCGAGGTATGCCCTTCTGAAGGAAGCAATGGCCGAGCATGTTGCAGCATTGTAGATATCGAGACGTGCCATCAGCCGAGCCCGTTAATCCGGCGGCTGTTTGAAATTCGCGAATGGCTTCGTCCAGAAGATCCATCTCCTTGTAGGCAATGGCCATATTGTAGTGTGTCTCGTAATCTTCTTTGGATGAGGCGTGTTCACCTTCAGCCTCGACGCGAAATTCTTCGAAGATTTCGGCCAGACCCGAATCGATGCCGCTGCCGACGCGGGCCGGTTCGGAATGATCTCGGCGCGCGGCAATCGGTTCATCGAAAACAATATCAGATGCCAGCCCAAAATCTTCAGGCGGTTTTGCGGCTGGTACTCCCGTAAGCTTCGCGCGGCGCGAATCGATTTCAGGATGAGAGCCAAATTGCCGTTCCAGCAAATCAAGGGTATCGCCCGCGATATCGGAGTAGCCCTGCGTGATATAAAAATCCACGCTCTCGAGTTCCTGCTGCATCATCGATTGAACATTCGCAGCATTCGATGCTGCCGGAGCGGGCTCCTTTCTCTTCGAAGTATCCGCAACTCCCTCTCCACCGAATACGAACTCCTGATAGCTGGAATCAGGAGTCGCTGGCTCGCGCATGACTTTGACGTCCGACTCAAGTTTTGAGCTGATGTCGGTTTCGTTCAGGTCTGCAAATGAAGACCTCGGGTCGGAAACCTTTTGCTCGGACACTGAATTCCATTGAAACTCGGCTGAGGGGGCGGTTTCCGCAACTTCGCCGTCGGATCCCTCTTCCATGTCCTCGCCCACAATGGCAAAGCTTTCAAATGACGGCACGTCACCCGACGCGGGCTCCGGAGCCATTGGCGGTTCCTCCATAGCTTCTTCGAGGACGCCGCCAATTGAATTTAGGCGCTCCAGATATCTTTGTTCATCCGGAGCCAGACGATGAAGTTGAGTTAGCGCATAACGTTCATCTTCGACCAGGCCAAGAAGCTCGGCAGATTCCGCCAACCGCTCGAGGGCGGCGCGCAGTTTTTCCATGTCGCGCTGCCACCAGTGAACTCTCGCCAGCAAACGCAAGCTGGGTACGTGTTCGGGGTTGCGGTCAAGGAGCTCGTTGACAAGTTCGAGCAGATCATTTTCTTCGCGGCCCGAAAGCATGGGCTCAATAACACTGCCGACAATTCTGGCTGCTTCGTCTTCTTGATCCTGCTTCAAATAAGCGCGAGCCACTTCAATTAAGCGGCGATAGTTCGAGGCGTCCTGCGCCATCAACGAAGAGATTGCGCGTTCGGCGCCAACCGGGTCTTCCGCGTCGATGTAAGACTGCGCCAGCATGGAAACAAGCTCGGCGTCGTCAGGGGTTTCGGCGACAGCTTTTTCGAGAAGCTCAGCGGCTTCATCCGCCGTCCCCATCGCCACATGCGCGGCAACTAAACCTTTGAGAGGCAGGATATCGTTTGGCTGCAGTTCAAGTGCTCTGGTATAGGCGGCGAGCGATTTCTCAAACAACCCGCTGTCAAGCATGTGATCTGCTGCTTCGCAAAAGGCCTTGACCGCATCGGCCTTCATGCCTTCCAAAAGATAACCTTCCGCAAGCTTGAGTCTGATTTCAGTGTTATGAGGATCCAGGTCGGCAATCTTGTGAAGAACGTGAAGAGTTTTCCTGGTTTCGCCGGCTTTAGTGCACGCATCGGCGACTACGAGATACTGCGCACGTGCATCCACGACCAGGCCCTGTGTGGCGTACAAAGCAGCCAGCTTAATAGCGGTTTCCGGATCGCGAGGTTTAAGCTTGTCAATCTTTCGGTACATCGCGATCGCTTTTAACGTGAACTGCTGCTCGCGATAGTGTTCCGCTATGCGGGAGAAGCAGGAAATCGCTTCCTCTTTTTCTCCCGCGCGCGCCAAAAGATCTCCCAACATGTTGAGAGTGGTAAGATCGTGGTCATCGTGATGGATGACCTGACGATACTCTTTAATGGCCGCGCTGATCTTTCCCTGCGAGAGGAATTTTTCGGCGGCCTTTAGAACCTTAGATTTCTCGAAGAGCATCAAGAGTATTATGTATCACTGAATATGGGATTCGAGTCAAACGCAGTTGGGGGTTCTGAAGAAAGGAGGAACGATTGCAGCATTTTTGGTCCCCGACTTTTCTTTGACGAAACAGCCGGAAGCTACGCTAACATGCGCAAAATATGGCTGTCAACGCATTGATTTTATGAATTTCAGCGAAGAAACCTTTTATTAACAAACAAGCTGCATCGCGTCGCATGGGTTTGTGACACTCGCCGTCATACCAGTTAATTTGCCTTCTGAGCTATCGACCCATTGAATAATCAACTCGATCAACCTTCCCGCGGATCGCGCCTGTCCACAACGGAGTGGTGGTGTCGGTTTGGCCAGCAGACCGCTACCGTTGGTTTTTTTCTTTATTCCGCTTTCGCGCCCCACTCTATTGCCGCGGCCGAAATTTCCCTGGGCATAGCTGGAGGAGGTTGGCTTGTCCGAACAATCTTCAGTAGAAGCACCGGATTCCACAGAACTCGTTTCGATCTGCCAATCCTGCTGTTCTTTCTATGGACTGCAGCTTCTTCTCTCCTTTCGCAGGAGCCGCGCATCAGTATCGCGAAAATCCAATCTACCTGCGTCATATTCCTTTTTTACCTGACGCAGGCAATCGTCACGCGTCGAACCGCGGTGCTGCTGGTGGCGGTAATGATTCTCTCGGGGGCAGCAGGGACCCTCTACAGTATCTACGATCTCGCCCGGGGCCGGGGCGTCGTTATTGAATCACTGGCTCCAGATAGTCCGTTGCGTCAAATTCACCTTGGCGAGGGTGATGCGATCTGGCGAATCGGTGGCCAGCGAGTTTATTCCGTGACAGACATTGACGACAGGATAAGGAACGCTCCAACACAAACAGAAGTGATCGTAAGCGTGATCACACATGGCGAACATCTCGAACGTCGCGGGCTTACTGCAACAACAGCAATCCAGAGGAGACCTTCTCCCTCAGGTATTGTGGGCGGTGGAGCAACGCACCGGTTTCGAGCCTCAGGATGGACGCGCCACTACGAGACCTACTCGGAGATTCTTCAGATTCTTGCGCAGCTGGCATTTGGGTTGGCGTTAGCAAATTTCACAAATCATGGTTTTAATCTCCGCGCGAAGCTGGCATTTGTCGCAACTGCGCTGCTGGCGTTGGGAATTGTTCTAACGGCTATGCGAACAGTGTTGGTGGCCTTGGCCATCGGCGTTTGCGTGATTAGTGTTCGTGCGCTGGGGAGAAAAGCGAAGGTCGTAGTGCTGGCGGCCCTCCTGGTTCTCCTGGCTATTGGCGCTTTTGCCGTCAACCAGACTCGCGCCCAGAACGCATTATGGTTCGAGGATCCGAGTTCATCACTGCGTGCCCGGGTTGCGAAGGTGGGGCTCTCTCGCATGATGCTTCATCCACTCTTCGGCCACGGTATGGATGCGATGCATGTGCACTGGAGGGAGTGGGGCTTCCCCGGTTCCGATATGCTTCACCTTCATTCAACTCCGCTGCAATTGGCTTTCGACCGGGGCGTGCCCGCACTGATTTTTTGGTTATGGATAATGGCGCTGTTCTGGCTCACAGCATCACGAGGCGAGAAAAGCGGACGCGATTCAAGCGATACAAATCGGTATGGAATCATGTTAGGTGCAATCGGCGCCGTAGCGGGTTTCTTTGCCAGCTCACTCGTCAACTACAACTTCGGTGACGGCGAGGTTGCGCTGGTGTTTTGGTGGCTGCTCGGAATTGTAGTGGTCAGCTCAAGAAGTTCAGAGTACAAGCTTTAGCTTGCTGCTGTGGCCGGAGGGCAACCTAAAGGTCGTACTCTGAACTTCTTGAGCTGACCTCTGTCCTCTGACCTCTGTTCTCTGATCCAATCAAATCACATCGGCAAAGTTTCGCCGTGTCTTCGCAAACCACCAGTAACCAAAAACAAACAGAACGACGCCGCAGGTCGTGAAATAGGCGAGGCTGGACCAATCGGGGGCGAGGCCTTCCAGGAAAATTCGGCGATAGTTGCGCACCAACGCCGTAAATGGATTGGCATTGATGAAGGGACGATAACGTTCGGGCACGCTTGATTCCGGATAGATTATCGGCGTCAGGTACATCCAGGCCATCAACACAAGCGTGATGCCCTGGACGATGTCGCGCAAGAATACGCCAAGCGAAGCCACCAACCATGCGGCGCCGAGCGTCATGATGAGTTGTGGAATGAGCAGGACCGGCAACCAGAGAATCGTCGCGTGCAACTCGCGGTGAATAATGCCCGTGGCAATTACGAGCACGAGCGTCCCAAACATCTGGTTCCCCAATGAAGATAGCGCTTGCGCCACCGGCAACGTTTCGAGAGGAAAAACTACGCGCTTTACCAGATTCGAATGCGTAACGATTGTCGTGGATGAATGTTGTAGTGTCTCCTGAAACATGGTCCATGGCAGCAGACCGCAGAAAAGGTAGAGCGCATAATCCCAGGGAGAACCGCGACTGCCGAATTTTGCGCCAAAGATGCCGGCAAAAATGAACGTGAAGATCGCAATCATCACTACTGGCGTAACTATGGCCCAGATAATCCCCAGTACCGAACCTTTGTAACGCGCCACTAACTCCCGCCGGGCTAGTGAAAGGATGAGGTCGAGGCGGCTGGGAAGTTCCCAGAGTGGCTGCCACACTGCGCGACGTGCTGTTTGAGCGGAAATCATGAGCGAGTGAATAGTAAATGGTGAATGGTGAATAGTACAAAGGCGTTGAGTAAAAGGGTGCTTCTCGGTTGAGGTTGGGACTTTGCGCTTTGAACTTTGTACTTTGTACTTTGTACTTTGACCTTTGACCTTTGAGCTTTGTACTTTGAGCTTTGTACTTTGTATTTGAGCCTTGCCGACCGA
>JALYTI010000090.1 GCA_030854375.1 Acidobacteriota bacterium
AGATTACTGTCGATCCGCTTGAACGCGCTTACCAACTGCTCAGCCGCGAGCCAACGCTCACCGTGAGTCGGAATGGTTCGCAATCTCTGTACGTCAGGATGCAGAACGAATGCATCCCGCGCGTCAATGCTCTATTGGTTGCAAATGATATTAGCGTCATGGAACTAGCGCCTCAACGCGCGACGCTGGAAGACGTCTTCCTGGCGCTTACGCGTGCATAAGCTCCCACTTCACCACTCGGCGTTATTAATGGGACCGCGGGCGCCCTCGCCCGCAGGTGATTGGGAAGCACGAAACTTAGTCGAAACAAGTCAATACTACACGAAGCCGCGCACCTGGGGGCGCGCTTGCGGGCGAGGGCGCCCGCGGTCCCAGTAAAATGTTGAATGTGAGAATCCAAGCCGGGCTGCTGCCAGTAGTAAGCAAACAGTTTGCGTAGCCAATTCTTCGACAGGTATGATTCCCTTCCCAATAAGCTCTAAACAAGTTGTAACTAAATACACGCATGTCTGACCTCCTTCATCGTCCCCGTCGCTTACGAAGAACGGAAAACCTTCGCGCTCTGGTGCGCGAAACGCGCCTCGCGCCAGAAGATTTCATACTTCCCTTATTTGCCTGCGCTGGTGAGAAAGTGCGCCGCGAAATCCCGTCAATGCCGGGAGTGCATAACCTCTCCGTTGATGAAATTGCAAAAGAAGCTGCCGCCGCCAGCGAGATTGGCGTTAAGGGAGTAATCCTTTTCGGGCTTCCGGAAGCGAAAGATGAAGTTGGCTCGGGGGCCTATCAGGAAAAAGGAATTGTGCAGCAGGCGGTGCGTGCCATTCGAAACTCCGCACCCGATCTGGTGATCATGACTGACACCTGTCTTTGCGAGTACACCTCACACGGGCACTGCGGCGTCGTCCGAGATGGTGATGTGATGAATGACGAGTCGCTTGATTTATTAGCTCGCACCGCCGTCAGCCAGGCAGAGGCTGGGGCTGATGTAGTAGCACCATCAGCAATGATGGACGGGCAGGTAGGGGCGATTCGCGCAGCGCTGGACGACGCCGGCTTTGCTCAGGTCGCGATTATGGCCTATGCCGTGAAGTATGCATCCGCATTCTATGGTCCGTTTCGTGAAGCGGCTGACAGCGCTCCAGCTTTTGGTGACCGTCGCGCCTACCAGATGGATGCGGCTAATGCGCGCGAAGCAATGCGCGAAGCTGAGCTCGACTACATCGAAGGCGCTGACATATTGATGGTCAAACCCGCGACCGTTTATCTGGACATACTAACGACACTTCGCGAACAATTTGATTTACCGCTTGCCGCCTACCATGTGTCAGGCGAGTACGCGATGATCAAGGCCGCTGCGCAAAACGGCTGGATCGACGGGCCGCGCGTGATGATGGAAACTCTGACGAGTATCAAACGCGCAGGCGCCGACATTATTCTCACCTACTTCGCCCGCGAGGCTGTACGGGCTTTGGCTGGGTAATCCCGAAAATGCGAGGGGTTATGCATGAGAGCTCCTCGCGTGGCCCTTACAAAGCTAGTTCAGTTCGAAACAGGTATGAAAAAACGAGGCCCAGAATAATAGGCACGCAACCTTGTGTGCCATACGCAGCTTCTAAGGATTACTCGCATGAAATGATGGCTTAACTAGCCACTCCGCGCGACCCGCGCGTGGAAACCCCAAACGGAGCATAATGAGCTCATTCTTCAGATTGAAAGCTCAGAATTGTAACCAGCGGCTATTTGTAGCTGCGTTGCTGTTGCTTGGCCTATCGATTGAAGCAGAGGCACAGTCAGGACGGCGCGTCGCTAACTCCTCGACGCCGGTGATGTCAACGGCTCCTGCCGCCACTACTACCGAACATTCAAATTCAGAGCCAGCCGAACATCCGTCGCAAGCCGCCCTTCCATCGAAAGTGCGACTGCTGGTTGCCATACAGCCAACCTCGAAACATCTCCACAGCGAAGATGTCATTGCGGCGAGTTTCGTCAAACGTTTGAATCAATACGGAAACGTCGAGTGTTCTCAGCTTGGCAACATAAAACAAAGTGAGGCTGTCGTGCGTGCCAAAGCTGAGACAGAAGCTCTGGTTGTCTTCCTAAAATTTGACATCGATAGTTACCAGGGCGGAACTATTATTTTGAATTCTCAGGATCTCGAGATTGAGTATTTTGTTTGGGCTCCGCGCACGGGGAAGAAACAGACGAAGGGAAAGGTTTACTTCCAGGGAATCGGCGGAGGAAGAATGCGCAAGAGTGATTGGCCAAACGGCACGCCGATCAAAATTACCGCGGAAGCTGCTGGTATCGAGGCAGCAGAGGATTTGTATTCCTGGCTCGCTCTAACCGCGGCGTCCAGATCGAGGCCTGAATAGGAGCGCGCGAAGAGCGGGGGCAAGCCCACCTTCCCAACCTTGAGATGATCAAAGTTGAGTTGAAATTTTGGATTGGATGGCTTTCAAGGTGGTTACAGTAGCTAGTCAGGGCGTTCTCTCGGGTTAGGAAGGTGGGCTCGCCCCCGCTCTTGGCAAGTAGGACCACTGACAGGCAGGAAGGCATGTCCTACTCCAGCTCGTCGAGTGCCGAGCCAAGTCGCTCAAGTCCTTGCGCCAATGTGTCCGAATCTCCGCCCATGCCCACGCGGAAATGAGCGGGCATCTCAAAGAAACTTCCCGGAACTACCGAGGTTTCATATTTTTCTCCTAACAGTGTACAGAGCCTTTCCGCAGTTCCCTGTTTGACCCTCGGAAACATGATCGAGCCAAATTCCGGCCGGACTACATCCAGATCCTTCCGTGCATCAAGAAACTGATTCAGAAGTTTCCGATTCTCATCAAGGCGATTACGTGAACGGTGCGCAATATCTTGCAGTTGTTCCAGCGCGAGCACGCTCAGACGTTCGCCGGCATGGACCGGAGTGGCGGCAAATAGATCGTTTAGCCGCCACATGTATCTTGCAAGATTGGGTTCGGCGAGAATCCAACCGCACCGAAGGCCGCTAAGACCGAACGCTTTCGTCAGACTGCTGGTCACAATAAACTCACGACCCAGGTGATAGGCAGTCCGCGGCGGCTCTTCGAAAAGCATTTCGAGATACACTTCATCGACCAGCACTCGCGCGTTTCTCTTTCGGGCCATTTCTCCTATTTCCTGCAACACAGCTTCATCCGTCAGAACTCCACTGGGGTTGTGGAAGTTAGTTATCACAATGAGTTTTGTGCGAGGACTCAAGTGCCGCTCAATCTCAGCCGGTAACAACCGAAAACCATTCTCAAAAGTACGCTGAAAACGCTTAACGTCCGCGCTCAGGTGATGGGCCAGCGCCAGTAAGGGTTCGTATGCGGGTGTCTCGAGAAGTATCTCGTCTCCGGGGCGGATGAGTGCTGCCATTGCGAGATGATTCGCAAATGAGGTTCCGGCTGTGGTCACTATGCACGCAGGGTCAACGCGATACCGGTCGGCCAGCGAGCTTACCAACGGCTGATAACCGTAACCGCTCTCGCCGGTGATTTCGAGGTCATTGAGCGAAACTTGCAAGTCGCGTAGCTGCACATTCGCAAGCCCGCTGGTGGCAAGATTGAATTTCGCGCGCGAACGCGTCTTCGCCCAATGCATGTATTCCGAAACCGCAGCTTCACTTGCAGCCGTCATTGTGTATTCCGTGCTCGCCAGAAAAAGAAGGCCGGGATTCCTGCCAGCAAAATCACCAAACCTACTAGAGTGTTGCGCGGGTATCGATAGACAGTATTAATTACGACCAGCCAGCATACGACCACAAATACGGCCGTAGTTACCGGATGTCCGGGGACAGCGGCAATCCTTTCGTGCGCTTCTGAAGCGTCAACTCCTGCACGTTTCTTTCTCCTCCGAAACACGAAGATGCAGGCGGCTGTGGCGCCAAAGAATATGAAATCAACGGACACCACGTAATTCAATATCTGCTCGTACCGGCCTGAGAGCGCAATTATGATTGCTAACACACCTTGCATCACAATTGCCAGAATCGGAACGCGTGTCTTCGGGTGCAATCGGCCAACACTCCTGAAGAATAGGCCGTCTTCAGCCATCGCAAAATAGACTCGGGGAGCGGTGAGCATTCCCTGGCTTAGAAATCCCAGCGTTGAAATAGCAATTCCGGCCGCGATTGCGCGAGCGCCTGCCTGCCCCAGCGCAAACCGCATCACATCAGATGCAGGTGTAGTCGTGCCGGCAAGACCTGAGACGCCCAACACGCGCAGGCAGACGTAGTTTACCGCCAGATAAAGTATAACGACGCCGCTTACTCCAATAATGAGGGCGCGAGGAAGATTCTTTCGCGTTTCACGTATCTCTCCAGCGAGGAAAGTTGCGGTCTGCCATCCGCCATAAGCGAACAAAACAGGGACCATCGCAGCGCCGATCGCAGTGAGCAGATCGAATGAGAGTGGCGGATCAAGAAAGCGTTTCGTTCCAGCCACGGTTGACTGTGGCCCAACGAGAAATAGACCACACCAGATAAGCGTGAGAATCGCCAGGATTTTCAACACCATCAAGAAGCTTTGCACCGTACTGCCCGCGCGAACGCCGAGGCAATTGATCACAGTCAAACTCCCAAGTGCAAGAACGGCAACCATCCAATCAGTAATAGGAAAGTTTGTGAGCTCGAGGAAGTAGCGCGCGAATGTCACAGCCACGGCTGCCATGCCGCCGGTTTGAATAACGAGGAGCAATCCCCAGCCGTAAAGGAAGGCGATCAGCGGGTGGTATGCCTCGCGAAGGTAAGCATATTGGCCTCCAACCTCCGGACGCAGCGCCGCCAACTCAGCCCAGATAAACGCCGCAGTGAGCGCTATGAGTCCGCCAAAAGTCCATACGGCGAGAATTAAAAACGGCGTGGTTACCTGGCGCGCCACGACGTAGGGATTCATGAAGATTCCCGAGCCGATGATGCCGCCCATAACGATCATCGTGGCGTCAAACAGGCCGAGCTTACGTGCCAGTCCACCGGCTTTAGAAGCGGAGCCTGAATCGTTTATGCTGTCCATGTAATTTGATGGCTGGTGGCGCGCTATTACGACGCAGTTATTATGAAACTCAGCGTTGACCAAATAAACTATCTAAATATTGGTCTCATGATCGTTTCATGCGTAGCCGCTTATGTTTTTCCCTTCGAGCTTTTCCTCTTTTCCTATGCGGTCCTTGGTCCTTTGCACTATCTGACGGAGATCTCCTGGCTGCATGAAAAAAACTATTTCACTGAAAGCGGCAAAAGGAAGCGAGCGCCACGGCCTAATCGCCGCTGGCTGATCCTGGTTGCCCTTACGATGTGTGCCCTGCTGCTGGGTTTTGTGGCTGCCGAGATTCTTCAGACTCCGATCAGTCCGAAATGGGAAATTACCATGTTTTATCTCGTGCTGATTACAGCTCTTTTGATCACCGAGATGAGAAATAAAACTGCCAGCGTGGTAGTTTTTGTCCTCGCGCTGATTTCGCTCGCTTTGTTTAGCGGGTCGCGATATTACATCGTCCTGGCTTTTTTCGTTGTCACTATTATCCACGTTCTTGTTTTCACCGGCGCCTTTATTCTCTATGGCGCACTGAAGAGCAAAAGCACGTCGGGCATTCTTTCACTTGTGGTCTTTCTGTTTTGCGCGATGGCTTTTTTCTTCTATGTTCCCTCAGCCGCCGGTCATCATATAGGGCCTTATGTCCGCAATAGTTACCGATCTTTCAATGCGCTCAACGCTGAATTGATAAAGCTCTTCAAACCAGGGTCCGGCAGCACGGCCTCCGAGGTCTACGAATCGACCGCCGGGCTAATGATTATGAGGCTCATTGCCTTCGCGTACACCTATCACTACCTCAATTGGTTTTCCAAGACTTCGATCATTAAGTGGCACGAAGTTCCCAGGAACCGCACGATATTCATTGGGATTGTTTGGCTGGCTTCTTTGGGCCTCTATGCATACAACTACGATACGGGAATGGCCATCCTGTACTTTCTAAGCATCCTGCACGTCATGCTCGAATTCCCACTTAACCACCGCACTTTCGCCGGGATTGGCAGAGAACTCTACGCTACCGCAAAATGACCCGGGAACCGACTAGCGCAATGGTTTCAACTCGATTGACCGCCATTCTGTTGTGGGTGTTCCCGCTCACTTACTTGATTCATATCGCCGAGGAGTATTGGGGCGGTGAAGGCTATCCTGCCTATATCCTCCGGCTTCGAGGCGTACACCTTTCCACCACTAGATTTCTGGCGGCGCAAAGTGTTGGGTTTGTCCTCGTGACAATCGGCGTGTTACTCGCGCGCAAACTCCACTTTCCGCAGATGATGCTTCTCGTCATGGGGACAATCGTCCTCGTAAACGCCCTCACCCATACCGCCACCGCGCTAACGAGTCTTACTTATGGTCCGGGGTTGATTTCGTCAATCCTTGTCTGGATGCCGCTCGGTTTTTTCATACTGATCAAATACCGAGGGGCCGTGAGCAGGAAGAAATACCTGATGGCGATCGCAACTGGAGTCGGAGTGAACCTGGCCATCGCCTTTTTTACGATGCGGGGCGGAAGAATAGTCTGATAACGACGAGATCAATCGCGGCGGCAGGCAGCTTAAGAAAAAAACCGGAGACACCCAACGTGCCTCCGGTTTTTGCTTAGTTAGGTTGTAAACTCGACTTAGAAGCCGTTGCTGGCTCCCTTGAAACCGTGCATCGCCTGCTTTAGTCCCCAGCTAATCACGCGCAGGTTATCGTAGCAGTAGCCCAAAATGTAGTTGCAGGTCGATAGACAGTGCTTGGTGCACTCGACCTTCATCTCGTCCAACTGCTTCACGTCAAACTTGTGATCTCCGACTACACCCCAGTCATGCGTCGCTGAATACATGGGGAAACACGGTGCGAGCGAACCGTCAGTACGGATGATCAAAGAATTCTGGCCGGCGCGACACGACCACGGTGGAACCTGGCCACGCATGAGAAGTTTCATATCCTCCATATGCTGTGGCGGATTAGCCATTTTATAGCCGTGATTTACCCGCAAATCTTTTAGGTAATCGAGCAACGCATCGACCTTCGGCCAGTCGTCAGGTGTCAGATATGTCCGGTTTTCGTTGAGATGCTTGAAGTGAGTTTGCTCAGTCATCGGCGTCTCGTTGACGTGATAATCAGTAGCGATGTTGTTGTCACGAGCAATCTTGGTCAGTTCCTTAACATCGTCCATGTTGTTGTGGCAAATGTTGATATTAAACATGACCGTGTAGCCGTAGTAGTGTTGTCGCTTCACCAGGTAATCAAACTGCTGGCGAATCGGATCCAGCGCCTTAGGCAAAGACTTTCGATCCTTAATTGAGTCGACAGCCAGATTGAATGTGGCAATACCCGCATCGCCAAGACGATCGATGACGTCCGGCTTCATCAGACGGCCGTTGGTCGGAAGATAAACGTAAATGTCTTTTTTTGCACTGTAGTCCACAATCTTATGTATGAACTTGGGCCTTAACAGCGGCTCGCCGCCCATCA
>JALYTI010000566.1 GCA_030854375.1 Acidobacteriota bacterium
GAGTCGCGCCGCGTCAGCGCCAAACGCCGCGATCATTTCGTCGGGATCTACGCCGTTACCCAGACTCTTCGACATTGCCTTCCACTCGTCAGTTCCTTCGACGCGATTCGTGACCATCCCCTGCGTAAGCAGTCTCGTCACCGGCTCGTCAAAAGAAACAAGTCCAATGTCACGCATGAATTTCGTCCAGAAGCGCGTGTAGATCAGGTGCATTACCGCGTGGGAGTCGCCGCCGATATATTGATCTACCGGAGTCCATTCTTTGACGAGCGCGGGATCAAAAGGCGCGGCCGCGTTGCGTGAATCACAGTAGCGGAAGAAGTACCACGACGAATCGACGAAGGTGTCCATGGTATCGGTTTCCCGGCGCGCCGGACCATTACACTTTGGACAGGTCGTGTTCACAAACTCCGCCACACCCGCCAGCGGCGACTCCCCTGATCCTGTAAATTCCGCGTTATCCGGCAATCGTACCGGCAAATCTTTTTCAGGCACCGGCACAACTCCGCACTTGTCGCAATAGATAATCGGAACAGGCGCGCCCCAAAACCGTTGGCGGGAGACACCCCAATCGCGAATGCGATAGGTCACGGCTGCCTGACCAAAGCCGTGCTGTTCGGCGTAGGTGGCCATCTCAGCAATCGCATCCCCCGAAAGTTTCCCGCTCCAATTTGCTGAATTGACCAGGATGCCGTAGTCCGTGAAAGCATGCTGCATTGCGATAGACTGATCTTCACTCAAGGGGTCATGCGCGATCGACTCCTGCCCATGCGAGATGCGCTCGATGACGCGACGGATTGGAAGCGAATATGTTTGCGCGAATTCGAAGTCGCGCTCGTCATGCGCCGGAACCGACATGACCGCGCCTGTCCCGTAATCCATCAGCACATAGTTTGCCACCCACACAGGAATGGTCTCGCCGCTGAAGGGATTGACGGCAAGAATTCCCGTATTGATTCCTTCCTTCTGCTCTTCTTCCTCAACGCTCCTTCCCCGCGACGCCGTTTCGCCCTTCACCTTCTGAGCAAACGTCATCACCTCTCTCTTCAGTGGAGAATCTTCCAGAAGCTCGTTGATGAGCGGATGCTCAACTGAAACGACGATTGCCGTAGCTCCGTAGATAGTGTCAATGCGCGTGGTAAAGACACGTATCTTCTTGTCGCTGTCCAGCACACCGAAGTCGATATAGGCGCCCTCACTTCGTCCGATCCAATCGCGCTGGCGCTTCAAGACCTTCTCCGGCCAACCGGTTTCTATTTGCTTCATGTCTTCGAGAAGCTGGTCCGCATATTTCGTGATGCCCAAAAACCATTGCTCGAGATCTCGCTTCTCTACCGTCGCTCCGCAACGCCAACACACGCCACCCGCCGACTGCTCATTGGAAAGCACCGTGCTCTCTTTCGGACACCAGTTGACCGGCGACAATTTCTTATAGGCCAATCCGCGCTCATACATCCTCAGGAAGAACCACTGATCCCACTTGTAAAATTCAGGACGGTGCGCGGCAATTTCGCGCGACCAGTCATAGCTGATTCCCAGCCGTTTGAATTGTCCGCGCATGAGAGCGATGTTTTCTTCAGTCCAATCGCGCGGATTGACGCCGCGTTTGATCGCGGCTTGTTCGGCAGGTTGGCCAAAGCTGTCCCAGCCAATCGGATGCAGCACATTGAAACCCTGCAAACGTTTGTACCAGGCGAGCGCATCACCGATGGAGTAGTTGCGCACGTGGCCCATGTGAAGAAAACCCGACGGGTAAGGCAGCATTTCGAGGCAATAAAACTTTGGGCGCGGATCTGCGGACTGGGCCTCAAACGCTCGCGATTGTTCCCAATGCTGCTGCCACTTCTTCTCTATGTTTTCCGGAAAATATTTCTCGTCCATTGCTATTCTTGTCCTGTCAGCGTCTACACTTACCACGAATTCTGACGAACTCAAAAAGCTTCGATTAGATCCGGCGCTCGGCTTCAGTTGTAACGCAAACTGTTAGTTTGCGGAGCCGGCTTAGAGCTTCTGCCCGCCGTCGAGAATATGATTGGTTTGAAGTAAGAGTTCGCCGCCCCGCTATACCGCGCTAGCAAGCGCGGCGCAGAAGCGGCACCGTTAGGAGGAGTTTTGAGACTGGCTGAAAATTCTTCATCGTTCTATTAATTTCAGCAATATCCTAACGCAGCGATTACGCGTTTGTCTAACACTTCGTCCCCTTTTCTACATCGGGGCGCCGTTGTCTACAAAAGAACGCAGCATGGTCAGATCCTTCAGATCCGCTCTCGGATCATCGTAGGGTGTTTCCAGAATGAATGCCGCGTGAGCGAGTTTTGGATGTTGGGCCACGCGGCGCAGTGCTTCACGCCCGATATGACCCTCGCCTATGTGCCAGTGGCGGTCAACACGTGAGTTATAGACAGCGCGGGAGTCGTTAAAGTGAATGGCGCGGACATTCTTGATCCGTACGGTACTCTCAAGCTTATCTATTAACGCATCCAAACCGTCTTCCTCGCGGATGTCATAGCCTGCGGTGAATGCGTGGGCAGTATCGAAGCAAACCCCGAGGGGTAGCTTCGGGCAGGCATCCATGATCTGTTGCAGATGCTCGAAACGATGTCCAATACACTCGCCTTG
>JALYTI010000091.1:0-3559 GCA_030854375.1 Acidobacteriota bacterium
CCGTAAGGTCAGGCGTTAGATACTCATAACTCAGGACTAACAAGTCTCAAATCGAGTAAACATATGCCGCCCAAGAAAAAACCTCCACCGAAAAAAGTAACGACCACCGAAAACCCAGTGGTCCTTGCTATTGATGCTAACTTCGATCCTGTTACGAGAGCTCCGTTCGAATATCGTGAAGCCAACGTGTATCCGCAAATGGAGAAAAAGGGATTTACGATTGTGCGCCGGCAGGGCGTACAGGCGCGTCGTACTGAGGTGCTCCCGCAAGCCCGTAAACCAAAGGTGCTTTATTTTACCGGCGTGGGCCATGGCTTTCCCAACAACTACACAGGTGACAATCTCAATTCAATTTTCAATACGGGAAACTTGAACGTGAAGGAATGCAAGGGAAAGATTGTTCATTTCCTTTCCTGTGAGACGGCAGCAGGACTGGGCCCAAGTTTTGTAGATAAGGGTTGTCTGGCTTATTTCGGTTACAGCGACAATTTCACGTTTCAGCCAATTATGGCCGACATTTTTTTCGAATGTGATTCCGAAATCGATCTCGGCTTTGCTGACGGCCTAAATGCAGAAGAGGTCTTTCAGCGCGTGCTGGCTCGATTTCAACAACATATAGATCGATTGAAGTCGAGCGATGATGGGGGTGACCAGCACAATGCTGCAATATTGGAAGTCGACTTGCGACTGCTTCGCGCGCCAAGCATCAGTGAAGAATACGGCGACAAGAACGCCAGACTCATTCAAAAGTAATTAGGTTGGATAAAAGCGCGCGCCCTGGATTCTGCGATATTGCCACCTAGCGGCAACGTGAGAGTAATGCCTTCAACATGAGTTTCGACACGAATGTATGTTCCCGGCGTTAGCCGGCGCAAGTACTTACAATCTTCACTTCACTCGCACCTTTTTCTCAACTTCTCTTCACTCGATCAAGCAAAGGAGCCTTGAGATGTCAAAACGAAAACTTCAACCTACTCTGATAATTCTGTGTTGCTTTATAGGTGTATTTCTATTTGGGGTTTCCAGCTATAGACCATCCCGCGCAAATCTCGCACTTCCGCAGAATCAGGGCGAGGTAGAGGTAGTTGCAGCGTCAAAAACAGCCACTTCAACACAGCCGCTCCGCGGTATTCCTCCGTCACCGGTTTCACTAGGAGAAGTTCGCGAGAAAAAACGTGTTCACCTCAATCCTAATGTGGAGGTGAGTTTGGGGCCGGCTCCCAGAGACCCGGTCTTGCAATCGTCAGTGGCTCCAGCCCGGAGAACCACCAGACGCACAGGCCCAACGGCTTCACGTGAGCTTCCGGTTTCAGGTAAAAACATCGAGGGAATTGGCAATAACTTCGCTGGACCACAAGGTACGTTCGCCGTTCATAATACGCCGCCCGACACAAGCGGTGCGGTAGGTGACACTCAGTACGTTCAATGGGTCAATGAGTCCTTTGCAGTCTTCAACAAGACCACCGGCGCAGTTGAACTCGGACCGGTGAAGGGAAACCGCCTTTTTCAGTCACTTGGCGGAAACTGTGCGATCAACAACGATGGAGACCCGGTGGTCCAGTTTGACAAGATAGCCCGGCGCTGGGTGCTGTCGCAGTTTGCAGTCAGCAGTGGTTTCTCCCAATGCGTTGCGGTATCGACCACTTCCGATGCGACGGGCACCTACCACCTTTATGAGTTCACTTATCCAGCCTTCGACGATTATCCGAAAGTGGCTGTGTGGCCAGACGGCTATTACGTCACCTTCAACATGTTCAATTCATCGGATCGATTCATCGGCACGCGCGTATGTGCCTACGATCGGAGGAAAATGTTAAGTGGTTTGCCGGCAACTCAACAATGCGTTCAGCTCGGTTCCAGCGTCTTCGGTATTATGCCGAGCGATCTTGACGGGGCCACCTCGGCGCTGGCTGATGCGCAGGGCAACGCGAACGGACCGGCCGCGCCTCCCGCGGGTTCACCCAACTACATTGTTGGACTCGGCAGTGACTCGCGCTCGCTTAATCTTTGGAAGTTTCACGTTGATTGGAATACGCCGGCAAATTCAACACTCGGATTGGGATCAACTCACCGGCCCAATGCGACGATTCCGGTGGCGCGGTTCACACTTTCCTGCAACGGCAGCGGCCAGGACTGCGTTCCCCAACCGGGCGCCAGAAATCCCGAGAAGCTCGACACGCTCGGAGAACGAATGATGTTTAGGTTGGCCTATCGACGTTTTAGCGATCACGAATCGCTGCTCGTAAATCACTCCGTCGATACTGGTCCACCAAATCCGCGCACAGCCGTTCGTTGGTACGAAATTCGAAACCCAAACGGCGCGGCGCCCACCGTCTTTCAACAAAGCACGTACGCACCCGACACAAAACATCGATGGATGGGTAGCGTCGGTATGGATAAAGTGGGCAACATTGCCATCGGTTACAACGCTTCGAGCACCGCAACCTTTCCAGGCATTCGCTACGCCACGCGTGGACCTGGCGACCCTCTGAATACGCTGGGGGCCGAAACTCGACTGCAAGACGGCACAGGTACTCAGCGTTGCAAGCTATCGACTGGACGTTGCCTCTGTCCGTTGCAGGATGACCAGGGCAACCCCGTCGTTGACTCAAGTGGAAATCCCAAGTGCGACACAATGACGCGCTTTGGCGATTACAGCGCCCTAACCGTTGATCCGAATGACGATTGTAATTTTTGGTACACGACTGAATATATGAAGGAGACAGGCGCATTCAATTGGCGCACAAGGATCGGCTCATTCAAGCTTGCCAGCTGTAGGTAGGTTGAGTAGCTGTTTATAGCTTGTGTTTTAGCACGAATCGCAAAATCAGCGGGGGCATGCCCCTTTCCTTACCTGGAAGGCACTGAGAGTAACTCGCAGGTTGGGAAGGGGGCATGCCCCCGCTGCTTTCTTTATTTGGAAACTCTTATGTAACTTATGATTCCTCGCCGATTTCAATCCCGAAGGTTTTGCTCCACCATTGGTGCGCCCCTATAATGCGTGCGCTTTGACAAAGATTGAACGCACCAACCCTCCCTCCACGCGATTCTCACCAAGTCAGCTCTGCGGCGTGTTGTTGCCTATCACAACTCCATTTCACAATGATGGTGCACTAGATCTGGATGGGCTTTGTTCTAACCTCAGGAAGTGGAACGAAACGGGCATCGCCGGCTACGTTGTGCTTGGTTCGACAGGCGAGCGTGTTCATCTTGATGAAGGCGAATCTCTGCGAGTGATTGTAAAAGCTCGCGAAGAAGTATCTGCCGATAAAGCTTTCATTGCTGGCTCGGGCCAGCAAAGCACGCGCGGAACAGTCAACGAACTTAAGAGGGTGGCCGCCGCCGCCACGGTAGATGCGTTTCTAGTCATTACTCCTCACTTCTATCGCTCGGCTATCACGCAGCAAGCACTCCTGGATCACTACCGGGAAGTTGCCGATGAATCTTCAGTTCCGTTGATCCTCTACAGCATGCCGGCTCTTACAGGAGTCAGGATCGAGCCTGAGACTGCGGCGCGGCTGAGCGAGCACCAAAACATCATTGGCATCAAGGATAGTTC
>JALYTI010000091.1:3569-7475 GCA_030854375.1 Acidobacteriota bacterium
TATCAAGCTAGTCAGGGAAGATTTCGCCGTGCTCACCGGTAACGGCACCGTTTTATTTGAAGCCTTCAGCGCCGGAGCCTGTGGAGGAATTCTCGCCGTAGGGTGTGTGGTCCCGGCTCTTTGCCTCGCGATCTTTCACGCTGTGAAGTCTGGAGACATTGGCCGCGCTACAGAGCTGCAGCAAAGGCTTTCCCCGCTTGCTACGGCGGTGACGACGCGATTTGGCATTGGTGGTCTCAAAGCTGCGATGGAATTGAAAGGGTTCTCCGGCGGTGCGGTGCGAACTCCTTTACGCGCGCCGGATGATGATTCGCGGCAACAGATCCGGCGATGTCTGGAAGCGGCAGAGAAGGCGTTGCAGGAACTTTCAACGAACGAAGCGGAAGCGCCGCGAAGATATGCGAACCAAGCACGCGTGGACGCTTGATGAATAGAGGAAAGCTTATGATGCGGTCCGAACGTTGTACTAAGGGCAAGCACTCAAACTGCATAGCTGCCTGCGGTTCCCCTTGCTGGCACAACTCGCGCATCCTGCGTAAAATGCTCCGTCGGGAGTAAACAATCAATTGAGCACCGCCGAAACTGCTTGTTACAGCACGCCTGAAGAGTCCGGCTTGCGAGTCGAGACTATTTCTTTCGATCGCATTCCTCATCAAACGCGCCTCTTCCTCGATTACCTTCGGGATCCGTTAGCGCTGCGCGAATTTTATCCTTCAGCGGTGCGCTTCCATCATGAGCTGCCTGCGCGTGCGCCTGAAGTCATCAACAGTTACCAGACCGACCGAGGTCAGCTATGCGATGCGCTCCGCGATTTGAATGCAGGCTGGGGTGCGGGAGAACCGACTCTAAGCAACATTAAATTATTGCGTGACTCTGATTGCCTGGCGGTGGTATCCGGTCAACAGGCAGGACTGTTTTCGGGCCCGCTCTACACCGTCTACAAGGCGTTGTCGGCCGTAAAGCTGGCCGGCTGCCTGACACAACGAAACACCAAAGCGGTCCCTGTCTTCTGGATGGCCACGGAAGATCACGATTTTCCCGAAGTAGCTAAAGCGGAACTCATCGGCAGAGATTGCAGGTTGGCCCATGTGGAAGCGTCTTCTGCCATGCATAAAGAGGACCAACCCGTGGGGCGCGTTCTGATCGACAACTCCATCAATGCCGTTCTGGATCGATTGCTTGAATTGCTTCCCAGCTCTGAATTCACTCCCGATCTAGAAGCCTTGTTACGCGATGCATACCGCCCGGGACGCGGTTACGGCGAGGCATTTGCGCGGGTGATGACTTCGCTGATGGGACACTATGGAATGGTTCTTCTCGATCCTCTCGATCGCAGGCTGAAGGCGCTTGCTGCGCCCTTGTATGCGAGTGCGGCCTTGCGGGCACATGAGATTGCCACCGCGATCGAAGTGCGCAGTCGAAAGCTTCAGGAGGCTGGTTACCACGCACAAGTTACGGCGTCCGAAAATTCTTTTCCGCTTTTTATGCACGATGACAGCGGCGCTCGGCACGCGCTGACTCGCTCCGCGGATGGGAAGTACACCACAAAGCATGGGGATAAAGCGTACTCGGCAGAAGAACTCTCGAATATGGCTTCAACTCAGCCTGAGCGTTTCAGTCCAAATGTTACGTTGCGCGCCGTGGTCCAGGATTATCTTTTGCCAACCATCGCCTATTATGGAGGCGCCGCTGAGATCGCTTATTTTGCGCAGACGGCAGAGGTCTATCGAATTCTGGAACGCCCTGTCACACCTATTTTGCCTCGCGCCAGTCTAACAATGGTCGAACGACACACCGGGCGTGTGCTTGAACGCTACGGATTGAGTTTGGCGGACTTGTTTGCTGGTTTGGAAAATGTTTGGGCGCGAGTCGTCGAGGAACATCTTGGAACGGAGACAGCAAAGTCTTTCGCCAGGACCGAAACTACGGTTAACAGTCAGCTTGATGATCTGCGCGCGCAGTTACGAGAGATAGACCCGACTCTAGCGGATGCCCTGGAAACGGGCCGGCGTAAGATCAACTATCAACTCGAAGGTTTGCGAACGCGTTTTCACCGTTCCCAGATGTCTCGGGACGAGGCGGCCCACCGGCAACTGTTACGGGCTTTCGAACAGCTTTACCCACATAAAGACCTGCAGGAGCGTCACATTAATGTAACGTCCTTGCTCGCGAGACATGGCCACTACGTAATCGACTGGATCTACAACGCAATCAATATCGGCTCGAATGATCACCAGGTTGTTTATCTGTAAAGAATGTCGGTTGTCCGTAGTCCTTAGTCCGTTGTTCGTAGTTCCGACGGATGCTAGTACGTACCAGGTAACGACTGACCACTGACTACTGACTTCTGACCTCTGGTTTTTATGTCCAAAATCCGACTTCTTCCTGATCACGTCGCCAACCAAATCGCCGCCGGCGAAGTGGTGGAGCGCCCGGCGTCGGTGGCCAAAGAGCTTGTTGAGAATGCAATTGATGCCGCAGCAACTCGTATCGTGATTGATGTTGAAGCCGGCGGACGCCGGCTGTTGAAGGTTGCCGACGATGGCGACGGAATGGTCAGGGACGACGCAGTTCTGGCTTTCGAACGCCATGCAACTTCCAAGATCAGTAAGTCTGAAGATCTAACCTCTATAGCTACGCTTGGATTTCGAGGGGAAGCACTTGCCTCAATTGCCTCAGTTGCGCGAGTAGAGCTCACCACGAAAACTGAAGACGCTAAAGTAGCAACGCGCGTGTCAATTGATGGCGGAAAGATGCGCGATGTAGGGGATGCGGCGCATCCACGAGGCACTACAATAGTGGTGCGAGATCTTTTTTTCAACGTGCCGGCGCGCCGCAAGTTTTTGCGTTCCGAAGCAACTGAAAGCTTCCATCTAACCAATCTTGTAACTCACTATGCGCTGGCTCATCCGGAAATCGCATTTACTTTGACCAATAACGGCCGCGAGATATTGCGTGTCGCTCCTGCCAAAGATTTGCGCGAACGCGCGTACCAGGTTTTTGGCACTGAATTTCTGGACAACCTGTTGGAAGTTATCGGAGGACATC
The DNA here is from genome assembly GCA_030854375.1 of Acidobacteriota bacterium. Taxonomy (GTDB): domain Bacteria; phylum Acidobacteriota; class Blastocatellia; order Pyrinomonadales; family Pyrinomonadaceae; genus PSRF01. The sequence goes on from JALYTI010000091.1 coordinate 6,618, forward strand.
CCAGGATTGCGCGAGTCACCGGCTTCGTTTCTGCTCCGCGCGACCGGCGCACTTCGCGCGATGCTCAATACCTGTTTGTGAATGGACGTTTTGTTCGCGACCGGCTAATCGGTCGCGCGCTTTCGGAAGGTTACCGCGCGATTCTTCCGCATGGAGTTTATCCGGCGGCGCTTTTGTTTATTGAAATACCGCTGGAGGAGGTTGACGTCAACGTTCATCCGGCAAAGACCGAGGTCAGATTCCGCCGCGCCGCCGCCGTTGCCGACTCTGTGCGTGAAGCCGTGCGCAGCGCACTGTCGAGCGCCGGCTACGTTCGCGCCGACGCGAAAGAACAGCAAACGCTGGTCGTTGATTCGGAGGTCACTGATGTCGGCGCCGCCATGTCGGCAACGGCCGGTGAAGCTGCCACAGTAAACGTTGCGGGAGTAGGTAATTTCGTGGCTGGTCAATCCTTCCGCGCCGCAGAACCCGTTAGCCAACCACGGATCGAGTTTTCTTCATTACCAATCCAGGATGAAGAAAGTCTTGTAGAAGAATTCGAAGAGCAGATTTCGTTGAAATCGAATACGGCAAGAGATCTTGAGGCGATCATGCGGGAAGCTGTTGCTGTAAACAGTCGGCAGGAGCAGACGGCAGGAGCAGGTAGTTCGCGCGCGGAGTCTTTAATCGGGCAGCAGAATTTGGGGGAGACTGTCGCGCAGAGCATGTCAGCACCCCTTCCGGTCCGGGGTCCCCAGCCGGGCAGCCCGGCTGGGGTGGTGGAAGCGGGCGGGTCCGTCGCTCGGGGCAGTAGCCCGACCATTAGGGAGGGCGTAGTCACACAATCACTCCCACCGCTGGCTTCCGCGGACAAGTTTG
>JALYTI010000567.1 GCA_030854375.1 Acidobacteriota bacterium
CTGTTATCTTTATCGAAAACGACATCCGGCGATGTCTTCAAGCAGTCCTTGCCAATCTCAGGGCGCGATGGAACCTTGGCTGGCAGGCTCAAGACAATTGTCGATCGCGTCTCAGCTAAAACCGGTTCGCTGACTTATGATAATTCTCTCTCCGGCTATCTGACGACTTCTCGCGGTGAAGCTTTAGCGTTCTCAATCATGTGTAACGACCAGACCTTGAGAGGCGAGAGTTCAAAGCTTATAGATCAAATTGTCGGCCTTATCGCTGCTTTTCCCGACCTACCAAGCGAAAAAACGCAAAAATCTCAGTAATTCTCGGGTATTTGCCAATGTTGGCTCTAGACAAACCCCGTTAATCCCGCTAATATTGCGGGTGCGGTGCGGCGTTAGTCCAATCTATCTGCAGCAATCGCACTCTCACAAAAGTTACTTAGCCCCCACCTCTTTTTATCAGGAGCTAATCAAATGCTACGACGGATTGGTAATTTCACTATATGTGTCCTCTCGCTGTTGGCTTTCGGCACGATAACACTCGCGCAGTCGAACCTTACAGCCAAAGCAACTGTGCCTCAGCCATCGTCTCCAGGTCCGGTAGCGGAAAGCGATCGCACCAGGGATGGACTGGTCGGACCTGTGCGGCGAGTCAGAACGGAGATCACAAAATTATCAAATGAGAGTGGAAGACTGCTGGAAGGCAAACACGCGCTTCTCGAAGTCATGGCTTATGACATTAAAGGTCACAAAGTCGAGAACCAATACTTTCCTATTGCCGGAGCAAACCTCACAGGCAAAGAGGTTTACAAATATGATGACAAGGGAAACATCAGCGAGATGACTCTGGTGAAGGATGACGGCACTTTATTAAGCAAGGAAGTGTACAAGTACGAGTTTGACTTCGGGGGAAACTGGAACAAGATGACCACTTCGGTTGCGGTGATAGAATCGGGAAAAATGTCGTTCGAGCCGAGCGAGATAACCTACCGGTCCATCATGTATTACCTCGACGAGAACATGATGAGAATGGCCCAGCCAGCTGGCCAACCGAGTGCGCCGTCAACAGTGCCCGCCAACACCGTAGCCCAGGCGAATTCGGATCCGAAAGCTGCCGCCGTCGTAGCCAAGTCTTCACCCAACAAGGCGTCCGCAATGAGTCAGAAATCTTCAGCCTTACCGGGCTCAACGATAACCGCCGACAAACTGGACGATATGGGATCGGTTGAAGTCGGAAATACGCGCAGCGACCCAAACGCACAGGCTCCGACCGTCAAACTCGATTCCGACCCGCCACCTCTTCCGCCGAAGCCAATCCTTAGGCCCGTCTCCGGTGGAGTCCTCAATGGCACGGCAATCAGTTTACCTTCACCCGTTTATCCGGAATACGCGAGACGGTTAAGAGTGACAGGCGTGGTTGCGGTCGAAGTCGTTGTCGACGAAACAGGAAAAGTCATCTCCGCACAGGCCGTAAGCGGGCCGACCCCTCTGCGTGAGGTTGCTGTGCAAGCTGCTCTGAGAGCGCGATTCTCTCCAACGAAGCTTTCCGGTCAGCCCTTGAAAGTATCCGGCACAATCAATTACAAATTTGGGCTCGCGCAGTAGTCCGAACGAGTTCAAAGACTGTCCGCCTCTCTCTCCCGTACAATCCCCCGCCACAATAGTCTCTCGCCTTTACAGGAGCCACATGCGATGCCACTAACCGGACACCTCAGTGACCTTTCACTTTCCGAATTGATTGAGTTTTTCTGCAATCAACGTAAAACGGGCCAGCTGAAGGTTCTTTACCCACAAGGTCGGGGCTACTTTTATCTTCAGGCTGGGTCCGTAGTTGACGCTCGTATCGGAGTACTACGCGGAATTGAAGCCGTCTATTTTGCTTTGACTCTTCCCAACGCAAATTTTGAGTTTGGCGATTCAAAGGAACCAGTAGAACGCACGATCAATCAACCTTGGGCGCAGGTAGTGTTGGAAGGTTTGCGCCGCCTCGACGAAGGAGTCGTTCCTCCGACCGCTTTCCCGCAGGACTACTCGAATGAGAGCACTGTGCGAGAGGCAAGTCCGCCGCCGGCTGCTTCTACGGAGCCTGAGAAAATGCGGCCGACCCCCACATTTCTTTCGACTAATCATGCAGAATCAAGCAAGCGAAAAATCTTTATTGCAGGCGCAACCGCTCTTGCCGTGATTGGTAGTGTTGCGGCGATCGGAGTTCCCGCGGGTTGGTACGGGCGAACCAAGACGGCGGCGGCAGTTGCCAGCCAACCAGAGATTCAATCTGCAAGCACCACATCGACTACCGCTGACGCCTCGTCAACTGTTGACGAAGCTCCCAGCAACGACCTGGTAGGGCCTTCAGGTCCGAGCGATCCAAGCGACCCTAGCAATGACGCAGTCCTGGTTGCCAAGCGACAGCGTGACAAGGAAAAAGCGAAAGCGCGTGCAGAGAACGGTACGCTGAATCAACCCGCGGCAAGGTTGTCTTCGCCCACGTCCACAAACGGGGGCACTGAATCAGCCAAGTCTGGACCAAAGAAAGTTTCGGTCACCGTTACGTATGATGAATCGGGTCGGGTTACGCAGGCATCGGGTGGAGACGCAACTGCGTTGCGCATTGCACGTCAGAAAC
>JALYTI010000568.1 GCA_030854375.1 Acidobacteriota bacterium
TGGAAACTTGAAAGAGAGCCCAAAAGGGGTCGAGCTCTCGCTCAACCCTTTCGCGCTAACAGATTGGACCTGGTAAGTAAAAATAACAAGAGGTTCGCCTCTAATTGAAGAGCGCGCGGTTTAGTTACCCGTTGAGGCCGTCGTTATAGCCGCGCCGATTTGCGTACGATTTATTTTCATAATTACTCCTTCAATCGCTACCGTGGCAACTCCCATACCTTGCGGGGTAGTTTGATCTTTATGTGGAAATGCGCCGAACGCCCCTCGATTGCCGGGGTGCGTTTGCATGTTGAGCTCGAGAAGCAACCTATCTGGTCGGTGCACTCGCGCGAATAGTCACTTCTGTTCCACTCGGAAGTTCAAGGTTGTCTTTGCCCTGAACATAAACCGTTCCGGCGCCGCCTGCGGCGCCAATGATGCCGCCAATTGCTGCGCCTTTGCCACCACCGGCAATTGCGCCGATGATCGCGCCGATCGCTGTACCAATGCCCGCGCGCTGTATGGTTTGCGTGGTCTGGTTCTCTCCCTGGGCGTTTCCTTCGTTATCAACTTTCACAGTATCACCATTCACTGTTCGAACATTTCCGATGATGCCGTTGAATCGATAGGTTTGACCGTTCCTAAGCCGGATCGTGTCGAAGTTCAGCGCTATTCCTGAGCGACCGGTAAGACGTCCACTTTGGTCTACGGTGCCGATAGTTCCTTCGATGATGGCACCCTCGAATTGACCTGGCTGCCGCACGGTCATCGTAAAACGGTCGCCCTCCTTCGACCGTGTCGAGGTCAGGTCATTATTGAGTTGGGCAATGACCGTCTCACCATCTCGCACAATAAATTCGCCACCGGTTGAACTTGTGTTGCCCAAAGTGGCCGTCGTGCCGTTATAGACATTCCATTGTGCCGTATCTGAGGTGCGATCATAGACGCTGTCGACTGCTATTGACTGGGATCCTCCGTCCGGAAAGATTTGACGCCTGACCCGTAGGCGGCGACCGTTTTCAATCGGATCGAAAGTGACGTTGAAATCATTTTCTCTATAGCCGCTCGAGCTAATGACTAACTGGTCGCCGTTCAACGTTGCAATTAGACGGGTTGAGCTGCCGTTGCGAAGCCGTTCCTGATGCTCGCGTCCATCGGCTTCAAATGTTGTCTGCGGCGCGCGCGATGATGAAATTGTCACTGTTGTGCCTCGGCGATCGATTGCGAGCATGTCCGGAGATTCAAGCCGAGGCAGGATGCGATCATAGGAAGTCTGACGATCATTATTCGACAGGTTTCGAGTCGCTCGTTCGGCTATGTCGCGGGGGTTGTCGCTGCGTGATGGGTCTAATCTGAAAGTTCCGGTGAGACGGTTGCTCACGCCATACGTATTTCCGCCGGTCTGCGAACCGACCTGCCCCGAACTGCCGTTATCCAAATTTGAGGTGATGTTATAAGCACTGGCTAGTGTAATGAGATCAGTGCGGAGTGTCGACCAGTCGTTCTGGGCGCGATCCGTCAGCTGATTGTTGTGCATGAATTGGTCAATCGCTGTCGCTTGTCCCACTACGCGTTCGACGTCGCCTTGTAGCGATCTCCTCGCGTCATAGTTACTGCGTAGTTGGTCCGTTGCGTTCCTAAAGGTACGCAGCGAATCGTTAATGGAGTTTTGCCGTCTAGTCTGATCGTAAGCGGAGCGGTCGAACGCATCATTGAGACTCGAACGAAAAGTGTCGCCGCCAGTCTCAATCCGTCCAATTAACTGGCTGAGATCTCGATCGCTCAGGCGATTCTGCCTATTTGTGTCTATCGGAGGAAAACTTTGCTGGCTCAACTGCCAGCTAACTCCGTAAGCAGTGGCAAGCGAATTCAGATCGGATTTTACCGTTGTCCAATTGTTCTGGGCCGTTCGGCCCAACTGAGTGCGGGCCATGAAATCATTGACTGCCGATGCCTTTTGGAGAACGTTCTGTACCTCTGAACCGACCGAACGACGACTAGTAAAGCGAGTGCGTAACTGATTCGTCGCGGCGTCAAAATCACGCACAATGGCGGTGCCATTGTCTTCCGTGCCTATGTTGGCCGTACGTCCTCGGCTGCGCGCCGTAGTAAGACTGTTGCGGAAAGTATTAGAACTTTGCGTGAGCCGTTGAAGGATGTCAGTAACCTGGCGGCGATTAGGTTGCCGCTGCGTCTGCGCGTTCAGGCAGATGCTCGAAAGCGTAATTAAAATAAATATTGAGACAAAATGTTTTAGATTCTTCATTTCTCTTCCTCCAGCCTTTTAAAGCGATGATTAGGTTTAGGGAATGGATTAAGGGCGCCGTAGCTGCCGCTTTCCACAATTCGACGTGCGGCTTCAGCCGCGCCGCCTGCGCTATTCAATTATTTTGGGGAGCTTGGGGGGCGCCAGCGCCACAAGATTTCCGTAATTGAGTCGTGTACTAGAAACAACAGAAGACACAAAACGGACGGGGCGGAGTCCAGTGTCGAAAGGTGATTTCCAAAAAACCAATATTAAGGGCTGAATGCTAATGTGTCTGTGCGCCAACACACATACCGGAGCGATGAGGCAGAAAAGGCGATGAAAGGCACAAGTACCTTTTGTTGAGTTCCGTCGAAAAAAGAAATTTAAAAG
>JALYTI010000569.1 GCA_030854375.1 Acidobacteriota bacterium
ACCAAAGACCGAATTAACTAATGAAAGACACTCGCTTCTCCAAGTTCGTTCTCTTCGTCAACGCGCTGGTCCCGCTGGCGATGTTGCTATGGGATGTTTACCAAAAGCGTGTGGGCGCCAATCCGCTCGAGTTTGCCACGCGGACGACGGGCATGCTGACTCTGCTATTCCTTTTAATCACACTCGCGGTCACACCGGTAAGAAAAATTACCCAACTAAACTGGCTGGTAAAATTCCGTCGCATGCTTGGCCTTTTCGCGTTCTTCTACGGATTTCTCCATCTCATGACCTACCTCTGGTTTGATCGCTATTTCAATTTCAAGAGCGTGCCCGGCGACGTCGCTTCGCGCCCATTCATCGCCATTGGGATGGCCGCATTCTTTCTGATGGTGCCCCTGGCGATAACTTCAACCAACAAAATGGTCAAGCGACTCGGCGGCAAACGTTGGAACAGGCTGCACAAACTCATATATCCGGCTGGTGTGGCGGGAGTTCTGCACTTCTGGCTGCTCGTAAAATCCGACACGCGTCTGCCGCTTACGTTTGGGTTTATTCTTCTCCTGCTGTTGTCACATCGATTATTTGTTAAATTTTACCCGCCGGGTAGTCCAATGCCTCGCACCAGCTTGCTACCCCGCGAGTGATTGCGTCTGTACTTCAAACTGTCAGGCGCTTTGCTGCAGCACGTCCATGAAAGATTCGGTTAGTCGCTTTTCAAATCGGGTGGAGAATTACGCGAGGTATCGACCTGGCTACCCGTCCGCTGTAATCGACATTCTCAGGGCGGATTGTGGATTAACCGAAGCCGCAATCATTGCCGATGTAGGCTCTGGCACAGGCATATTGTCTGAATTGTTCTTGAAGAACGGCAACCCGGTATTTGGTATTGAACCAAATGCCGTTATGCGAGGAGCGGCAGAGCGTTTTTTGACGGCATATGCGAACTTAGTGAGTATTGACGCGGTTGCCGAAAAGACCAGCTTACAACCAGCTAGCGTGGACTTCATTACCGCTGGTCAGGCGTTTCACTGGTTTGATCGGGACAAGACCAGGAAAGAATTTTCGCGAATTCTAAAACCAGCGGGGTGGGTCGTAATTATTTGGAATGAACGACGGCTAAACTCGACTCCTTTTCTGCGCGACTACGAAAGCCTGTTGCTTCGCTACGGAACGGATTACGAAAAGGTTAGACACGAGAATGTCGTCGGAGAAATCGCGCATTTTTTCGCGCCACATACGTTCAAATTGAAGAGTCTCAAAAACCTCCAGCAGTTTGATTTCGAGTCGCTCAAAGGTCGGCTGTGCTCCGCCTCATATACACCTGAGCCAGGTCATCCCGATTTCGAGCCGATGCTTTCGAAGCTTGAAGAAATTTTTGACCTGCATAAGAACCGGGGAGCAGTTACATTCGAATACGATACGAGGGTTTATTATGGGCACCTCACAGCTTAAGTGGTGACTATAAGATGCTGTAAACCGAAACAGAACCTCGCTTGCTCCATCTTTACGCTAATTGTATCTTAGCCATTCTTCCCAATTGCGAATGTCTGCGCTGCGGAGACATTCGCTATCGCAATAAAAACTGGCTCGCGGATGGAAATGAACCTGAACCAGGCGGCTCAACACTACGGCAGTATTATCGAACTTACCTTGCAGAAGGTTAAGTACTCTCTACGGGGTCGTTTTTCCCACTCCAACGAACAGCAAATTCTAAGTAGGTACGTCGAGCAAATACTGCCGAAAGATCGCCCCAGAACGGTTGTCGACATTGGTGCGGGTAACGGTGTCCGATGGTCCAATAGTTATGCTCTGCTGCTCGCAGGCTGGAAAGCCCTGGGCGTGGAGGCGGATTTGCACAAATATACTCTGCTATCGAGGGTGTATCGTAATTTTCCTCGTGCCCAAGCGTGTCTTGCTCGTGTAGATCCAAACAATGTCTTATCGCTTCTTAAGCGATCCGATATCGAAAAGGACTTCGGTGTTTTGTGCCTTGATATTGACGGAAACGATTACTGGGTCTTAAATGCGATTCTGTCAGAATTCAGACCGGGCGTGGTGGTGACCGAGATTAATGAAAACATACCGCCGCCGCTCAGGTTTGTCGTAAAATTCGATCGCGAGTTTCAACTCCGTCATCATTTCTACGGTTACTCCATCGCAGCCCTCGACGATCTCTGCGAGAAACATGATTACGGTATTCTGCAGTTGGAGTATAACAACGCTTTTCTTGCACCCAGGGAAATAGCCGGTAACCGATTTCGTGACGCGCAGTCCTCCTACAGCGAGGGTTACCTGCACAGAGACGATCGGAAAAAGCGATTTGCTTCAAACCTGGACATGGAGAGCTTGCATTCATTAAGTCCTGAAGAGGGAATGCGATTTTTACATGCGTTTTATGCCGAGCAAGCCGGACACTATTACCTGACTCCTGACAAGACATCGTTTGGTGAGGAACTCTTAAGCTGAGCCGGAATATGCTCGAACGGGATTAACCTGAAATGCCTGATAACAGACGAAGCGACGAACGCGTTTCCCTAAATCTTTCCGCCAGATGGGACGGAATATCAGGCGCCCATCAGGGCCGGATAGAAGACCTAAGTCTTGGTG
>JALYTI010000570.1 GCA_030854375.1 Acidobacteriota bacterium
TCGGGGTCTATCCCAAGCCGTTTCTTAATTACATCGAACGGCCGGTGAATGCTGTGGTTCGCCATGTGCGACCTAACTATCCAATCCCCGGTATGCCTCCGACCGCCGAAACACAGCAACGAGCAGCGGCGACTACAGAAAGGTGACTGGAGTCAGAGGTCAGAGGTCAGAGACCAGAGGCCAGAGGTCAGAGACCAGAGGTCAGAGGTCAGAGACCAGAGGCCAGAGGTCAGAGACCAGAGGCCAGAGGTCAGACGCAAGACCCAAGTCCAAAGACCAAAGACCAAAGACCAAAGACAGACGACTGACTACTGACTACTGACCACAACCAGATGTTTCTATTACAAGCCAACAGCACAGCGTTATTCAGCGTAGCAGACTTACAGTTAATCGCTCCTGAGCTGATTCTGACTGTCTGCGCTTGCCTGGCACTGGTGATGGAAGTTGTCCTGCCCTATCGCAAAAGCAAAGTCATTGCATATTTTTCGCTCGCAGGGATCGGACTTGCCGCCATCTCCCTCGGAGTCCAGTTTTGGTATCTCGGTGACGTCTTACCGTTGGACGGATTCTATGGAATGGTGCGCATCGACGGCTTCGCGCTCGTCTTTAAGAGCATCTTCCTGGTAAGCGCCGCACTCGCGATTGCCATCTCCACGCGCTACCTCGACATTGAAGGCGAACAGCATGGCGAATACTACGCGCTGGTGCTGTTTGCCACCGTGGGCATGATGTTTTTGGCCTGCGGCTATGATCTTATTTCGCTTTACATCAGTCTTGAGCTGATGGCGCTTACTTTTTACGTCCTCGTCGCGTTTACGAAACGTGAAAAGCGTTCGAATGAAGCGGCGATGAAGTATTTTCTGCTGGGCGCATTCTCTTCCGGAGTTTTGCTCTACGGCATGTCGTTGCTTTATGGAATCGCAGGCTCAACGAACCTGGGCGATATTGGGCGCAGCGTCAGCGCGATCGCGGGAACAATGGGAGAAACGGCAGACTCAGTGGGCAGCCTCAGACCGATGCTGCTGCTGGGGATGATCGCTCTTGCCGCCGGTTTGTTTTTCAAGATCGCCGCCGTGCCGTTTCACATGTGGGCCCCCGACGCGTATGAAGGCGCACCGACATCTGTCACTGCCTTCCTTTCCACTGGATCAAAAGCAGCGAGCTTTGCTCTTTACGCGCGCATCTTCATGGAAGCTCTTCCCAGCATTCGCAATGATTGGGCGCCATTGCTGGGCCTGGTCGCCGCAATCACAATTATGGTGGGAAACTGGGCGGCCGTGACTCAGGAAAATTCGAAACGCTTGCTGGCATATTCATCGATTTCAAATGCCGGGTATCTCTTACTGGGATTAGTCGCGGGAAACAGCTACGGCTATATCGGGCTGATGATTTATTTGCTGGTCTACACGCTCATGAACATGGGCGCGTTCGGAATCATCATTAGCTTGCGGCGGAGGGGAATTATTGGCGACAACGTTGACGACATGACGGGACTCGCGCACAAGGCGCCCGGAATGGCTGCGATGATGACCATCTTTATGTTGTCCCTGGGTGGTCTGCCGATGACGGGAGGTTTCATCGGCAAGTATTTCCTTTTCGGCGGCTTGCTGCAACGCGGCCAGGCAGACGGCAAGGCGTGGTATTACTGGCTCGCGGGTTGGGCAATTATCAATACGGTCGTGTCTTTTTACTACTATGTCCGCTTCATTAAAGTAATGTATCTCGGTGATCGCGTCGCGGACGACAAACCACTATCGCTTTCTCCGGCGTTGCAGACAGCACTGGTGGCTTCACTTGTCGGTATCCTCGTCATTGGCGTTTATCCCCAGCCGTTGATCGAGATTGTTCAAAGGCTGATCGCGCCGATCGCGGCTTTGTCACCGATGCAGTTTAAGTAGACTCCGGGGAGGTAGTGTCCTGATTCAGCCTTTTCTGTGAAACCTTCGTGTTCTCTGCGTCTCTGTGGTGGATAACTGTTAAGCAAGCGATCACCACAGAGACACAGAGCACACAAAGAACGCACAGAGAATTTCAAATTAGGACACCACCCTGCCGGGTATTGCGAGCGCAAATTCACAGTTTGCGTCACGATCACTAGTTATCTGCTGGCGATGTTTTGGTCTCAAAGCATCGCCTTTATCTTTATGTTTCTCTTCTACTTTTTTGCGCTTGTCGTTATCTGGCTCGGCCTTATCTCACTTCGCGGCGGCCTTTCCTTCGCTTCATACGTGAGACACGAAACCTCAACTACGCTTCCTGACTTCTCTCCCTTTGTTTCCGTGATTGCACCTAATCGCGGTCTGGACGACGGGCTGCGGGAAAATATTGCGGCACTTCTCAAACAAGACTATCCGGCGTACGAGATCATCTTCATCACCGATCGAGCAGACGATCCGTCGCTTAGTTTGATCAACGAACTCATTACTGCTCACAGTGGCGAGGGGAGGGTGTTTGCGCGTGTTGTCATAGCTGGAGACGCAATTGATAGCGGGCAGAAAGTGCACAATCTGCGAGTTGCTGTTTTGGAAGCTGATCCGCGTAGCGAAGTTCTCGTTTTTGTCGATACTGACGGTCGAACAGACTCCAGTTGGTTGCGGTCCCTTGTTA
>JALYTI010000571.1 GCA_030854375.1 Acidobacteriota bacterium
ACCCCGGTTCCGTCGAGACTGTTCCTGCTTCTGAGGCGAGTGCGCCTGCGACTGCGCCCGTGAGTGCTCCGGCAAGTGTGCCCGCGGAGGAGCAGTTGAATTCCCAGCTGGATACAACTGCAGGCGCTGGTTCTGGCACCGACAATACACCGCCCCAACCAACAAATCGCGAGGCGACAGATTCCCAACCATCAGGGTTTCAACCGCCAGCTCCATCAATAGTTCAGCCCGATAATTCTGCTTCGAGCGCCAATGCACTTACCAATGGCGTTCAACCAACAGGCGCGAGTGTGAGCAATATTTCAAAGCGGAACGTTTCGCGCGCAGGACGCGGACAGAATGTCGATAAGCGTCTGGCTCGTGGAGAAAGTGAAACCGCGGCAAGTACCAACACCGGCGCCAAACCTCAGTCGCCGATTGACCTCAAGCCGGGCGATGAGAGGCGGAGTGACTCTTCGATAAAAAAGGGATCAAATACAACCCCTCAATCAATTGCGCCACCTACAACCAGCAGCACGCCCAAAGCCAAAGTGATCCAGTGGCCCTAAAAGCGGAAAGCGTAGTATCCGCAGATTACGCAGATTACACAGATTAAGAACAGAACATCATCAGACGGGGAACTGATTTCAGCACCCCTCAGGTGAATCAGTACGTAGGCGCTGAATCTGTCGTCTCTGAAATCGGCGTAATCGCCGAAATCTGCGGATACTCTTCGAATCTGACCGCTGACTTCTGATCTCTGTCTTCCTAGCCTTTATGTGTGCCCGCGCACAGACCGGCTTTTCTCGCTTATGTTACTGATTGGAGCGCTAATGCGGCGTCACGACGAGAGACGTGTCCTGCTTTGCCGCCTAAAGCAAAGAAATCAAGGGAGGAAAAACAATGTCTTTTGGAATTTATATCGCAGGTTACCTTATTCTCATCATTGGTTTGGCGATCGGAGCCACCATGCTACACCTGCCTCCGAAATGGATTGGTGTAGGAATTCTTTGTCTGGTTGGCATTGCAATCATGCATGGCGTTACGACCACTCGACAAAGGGATCCTTCCTCCTAAGACTGCTCTCCCACGCCCTAAGATTCTTCTCGCTTGGCGATTCGTCCGTATCAACTCTGATATGTTCGCCTCTAATCTGTGTAATCTGCGGATCCTCTTCTATTCAGACCCCTAGTCTCTGACCGCCGATCTCTGTCCTCTGGTTCTACGATACAATTCCCGATCGTGACCACAAACAAGACCTTCGATGTCGCTATTGTCGGCGCGGGAGTCTTTGGCGCATGGACAGCGCATCAACTAAAGCGCGCGGGAGCCGAAGTCGTCCTGATGGACGCCTACGGATCAGGTAATAGTCGGGCAAGTTCAGGCGGCGAGTCCCGCATGATTCGGATGGGGTATGGCTCGGATCAGATCTATACGCGGATGGCCCAACGCTCGCTGCGACTGTGGCAAGAACTTTTCGATCACATTGGGGCGACTGGAATATCTCCTGGCTCAGCTCGACTCTTTCATCCTACCGGAATCCTGTGGCTTGCACGGGAGCAGGACCCCTACTGCGAGGCGATGCTGGAAACACTTCAGCAATGCCAGGTCGCGTGTGATCGCCTCGACCGCGCTGAGCTTGTCCAGCGCTATCCACAACTTGCACTCGGTGCAGTTACCTGGGGGATCCTCGAGCCAAATAGTGGCGTCTTGATGGCGCGTCAATCGGTGCAAGCACTCGTGGCGCAAGCGCGGGCGCATGGAGTGACATACCTGGAAGAAGCGGCGTTGCCACCAACCGACGCAATAGCCCGATCATCAGGGAGGGCGTCGAGCGCTGACATCGACCAGGACGGCTACTCCAAACTCAATTCCGTTGACACTCCTTCCGGCCGCAAGATCTTCGCCAATCAATTCGTTTTCACCTGTGGACCCTGGTTGCCAAAGATTTTCCCTGCGTTGCTGGCGCAGCTAATTCACATAACCAGACAAGAAGTTATTTTTTTCGGCGTTCCCGCAGGAGACGCGTCAGGCGACGGTCGCTTCACGCCGGAAGGCATGCCTGCATGGATCGACTTTAGCGATCTTGTCTATGGCATTCCGAATCTCGACAATCGCGGTTTCAAGATTGCCATCGATGCACATGGACCACCATTCGATCCTGACACCAGCGACCGCCTCGTATCTGACAGAAGCGTGGCTGCGGTGCGCGCCTATCTGGCGCGTCGCATGCCCGCGCTGGCGAACGCGCCCGTGACTGAGACACGCGTGTGCCAGTATGAAAACACTTCGAACGGCGACTTCTTGATCGACCGGCATCCTGCGTTTGAGAATGTGTGGCTGGTAGGCGGTGGTTCGGGGCACGGGTTCAAGCATGGACCCGCCGTCGGCGAGCACGTGGCGGCATTGATTTCAGGCCACGCCAAGGTCGAACCCAGGTTTGCTTTGGCAACTAAGGAAAAAGTGCAACAGCGAAAAGTCTATTAAGAAGCGAAACAACGAAAACTCTATTGGGGAAAATGCGACAACGAAAGTCTTTTAACAAGGCTTGGTCCTATTGAATCTGTGAAATCGGGGCGGTAGCCCAACCGTTAGGGAGGGCGTCGTATCGGATGAGCAGC
>JALYTI010000572.1 GCA_030854375.1 Acidobacteriota bacterium
CCTCATAGACATCGTCGTTGCATAGAATCTCCATCTCGCGGCTGAGCAGCTGCGCAGCACTCCGGTTTCTAACAGGTAGTACGCGGCCGCGATGGGTGTCGGGTCCTAAAATAGCTTCTGCCACGATATGAAGATTGTCAGCATTACGGGTAACCATGAAAGAAGCAGCTTCTCCAACATTGGATCGCAGTTCAACCCTTGCTAATCTTCCCGGCTTTCGCTCAGCTCGCTCGACGCGGTGAAGTTCCAACGTGATCGCCCGATCTGCGGCGCCCTCCCTAATGGTCGGGCTACTGCCCCTTTCGCCGCTGGAAAACTTAAAGGCGATCATTTCATCCTTCTCTTGAAACGGCTGCTCGTCTGAGAGCTCCCACCCCAGGCGGCTCGCCAGCCATCCGGCAATTAGCAATGCTTGCGGCGCGACGGCTGCAGTTGCGAACTCGGGCCCCACATAATCAATACGCACGTAGTCAACTTGATCAAGCAACGGTTGATATGCCGGAACATCATAAAAATCCGCCAGCAACAAACGCCACAACGTGAGCCTGGCCCAGTTAAGGTCGCTAACTCCCAGTGGTTTCCAGTCTCCCGTGGCGAAGAGTTTATCCGTTTCCACAAGCTCAGCCGGTGGATCTCTAAACTCCGCGGAATCGATAACCAGGCGGTCGGTGCGCCGGACTAAAATCTCGAAAACTTTGTCAGAAATGTGCAAAGCATCGCGCCACCAAAGGAACGTTGAGAGATCAGGAATTAGCAGCGGCAGGGCCGCACTTGGCAGCTCACCGCAAAAGCGCCCCTGGGCTTTCAATGTGATCTGCTCGCAGCTCAATCGCCTGGCGCCGCCACGCTTTTCGCTGTGGAAGAATGAAGCCACATACATCTCGATGTCGCGATCTGTTGCTTCTCGATTACCCAGCATCAGCAACACGCGGCTCGGATGAGTTGCAGTTAGTTCCTGCATCATCTGTTGTGCGTCGTCCAATAAAGCATCACTCGCGATAAACACCAGGAGATTCGCAACTCGTGCCCGCAACACCGCAGTGTCAGCGGAAGACTCACTCTCGCCCGTAGTCTGTTTCCAGAGCTCCGCCAACTGGCGCTCAACAACTTCTACATCCACAGTTTTTTCGAGTTGGATTTGCATAAGAACAGAAGTCAGAGATCAGAAGTCAGACGTCAGAAGTCGTTGGCTGTTGTTGTTGCTTTTTCTTTCATCTTAGCCTTAACCCTCATGAACCCTGACCTCCAACCCCTCCATCTCTAACTTCTGACTTCTGATCTCTGACTTCTGACTTCTGACTTCTGGCACTAGAGTTTCCGCCATTGTCTACCATCGCTTTCAATTAGCTCAAACGCCGCCCGGGATCCCCACGAGCCGGCCTCGTAGTTTGGAAAATCCGGAGCGGGTTTTTTCCAGGCTTCGAGTATAGGCGCGACGATTTCCCAGCCGCGTTCTACCATGTCGCGCCGGGCATAGAGCGTCGAATCACCCAGCATGCAATCAAGCAACAACCTCTCATAAGCTTCCGGCGGCTTAACCCCGAACGAAGAACCATAACGAAAGTCCATGTTGACCCAACGGACGCGCATCGCTTGTCCGGGAAGCTTCGCGCCAAATCGCAGAGTGATTCCCTCGTTTGGCTGAATCCGAATCACCAGCACGTTGGGCTCAAGCGGCGAATCTGCCTGGCTAAATAACCGGTGAGGAACGTCCTTAAACTGAATGGCAATCTCTGTGACGTGTTTCTGCAAGCGTTTTCCTGAACGCAAATAAAAAGGAACACCAGCCCAGCGCCAGTTATCAAGATATAGCTGGAGAGCTGCGAAAGTTTCCGTAGAAGAATTCGGATCCACACCTGGCTCCTGGCGATAACCGGGTACCGTCTCACCCAGCACAGTTCCGGGTCCGTATTGCCCGCGCACCGCAAACTCGTCTATTCGATCCTGCGGGAGCGGACGCACGGATTGCATTGCCTTAAACTTCTCGTCGCGAACACTCGTGGCCGACAACGACGCCGGCGGCTCCATCGCAATCAAAGACGTAATTTGAAACACATGGCTCTGAATCATGTCTCGAAGGGAGCCCGCCTTTTCATAATAAGCGCCTCGACCTTCAACGCCGAGTGCCTCAGCGTTGGTAATCTGAATGTGATCGATGTATTGGCGATTCCACAGTGGCTCGAAGATGCTGTTTGCAAAACGAAACACGAGCAGATTCTGAACAGTCTCTTTACCGAGATAGTGATCAATTCGATAAACCTGTTTCTCATCAAAGACCCTGGCCAGCTCTTTGTTGAGAGCACGCGCGCTCTCCAGGTCATGACCAAATGGCTTCTCAACGATGATTCGCGTCCAGGCTTTACCCTTTGTTTTATCCTTAGCCTGGTCCTTCGCGCGGGCCATTTTGGCGGCGCCCAACTGTCTGGCAATCACTCCGAAGTATTCGGGCGCTGTCGCCAGATAAAAAATCCGATTGCCCTGCGTATCGTATTCCTGGTCGATCTCCTCGAGTTTGGTTTTCAACTTCTGATAGAGTTCGGCGTCGTTAAAATCACCTGCGACATAGAAAATTCGCTTGGCGAAACTTTGCCACGTGGATT
>JALYTI010000092.1 GCA_030854375.1 Acidobacteriota bacterium
CAGGTGATATTGTCGTCCGGTCACGCGAGCAAACTTGTTCATTGCGTCCTGTACAATTTGGGGCGTTTCCAAATAGTAAGGGTTCGAACGCTCTCTCGACTGAAAGAAAACATCCGGGTTTTGTGCCGTGCCACGCATGACTGGCCGGTCGGGCGTCAGCCCACGCTGGCGGTGCTCCTGCACGAGCTTATCGTCAATCATCGCCCGGATCTCTTCATCCGAAAGCTTCTGGATCTTCATTACCTCATGAGACGTGCGAAAGCCGTCGAATATGTGCAGGAAGGGAACTCTGCTTCGGAGACTGCTTGCCTGAGCAATTAGGGCAAAGTCCATCGCCTCTTGCACTGAGTTGGCAAACAACATGGCCCAGCCAGTGGAACGAGTGGTCATCACATCGCTATGGTCACCGAAGATCGAAAGCGCATGCGTGGCAACTGAGCGAGCTGCGATGTGGAACACCGTGCTGGTTTGCTCACCCGCGATCTTGAACATATTGGGAATCATCAGGAGCAGACCCTGACTGGAAGTGAAGGTTGTCGTGAGAGATCCGGTTTGCAGCGTGCCATGTACCGCGCCGGCGGCACCCCCTTCAGATTGCATCTCGCGCACAATAGGAGTCATGCCCCAGATGTTCTTCTCCTCCGACGTCGCCCACGTGTCGGAGAACTCTCCCATCGCAGACGAAGGTGTGATGGGATAGATGGCGATCACCTCGTTGGTCTTATAGGCCACGTGGGCAGCCGCTTCGTTGCCGTCAATCGTTACTTGTTGTGTTTTCATTGCTGCGTAATCTCACCCAGAATTTCCGGCTCGTTATGCGTAATGTCACCCAAAACACTCTTAGTCCACATGCTATCTGAAGCAAACACGAGGATTACTATGCTTGTAGCAAATCTGAGACCTCTGAAAATGCCCAGACTTTGGTTTGCTATGGCGGACGATCTCCGCAAGGGAAAAGGGACTAACTGAAGGTTGCCTGACATGGTGGGGCCTGACACAAGAATCGGTCGCAGGCGGCGAGAGAGAAACCGCATGCGACCGAGGAATCAATTAGAAGATTGAGCTGCCTCGGAGTCAAGCGAGCTACGTCTGTTGCCCCGAGAAGCTGGATTCTGCTGGATCTACATCACCTTCACTTCGATCTGCCTGGGTACATCCGCCACGTCTTTAGGCAGCCTTACCGCAAGCATTCCCTCCTTATACTCGGCAACGACTTTGCTGCCCTCGACGAATGTCGGTAGGGTGAAGATCCTAATGAACTCGCCGCACTTCCGCTCGATGAGGTGATAGTTCTCTCGGTTGACTGTCTCTTCAAATTTGCGTTCACCGCGCAAAGTGAGCACGTTGTTTTTAAGGGTCACGTGCACGTCTTCCTTACGCATTTCCGGCAGCTCCATCTTGAGCACGATCTCCTTTTCGGTCTCATATATGTCACACGGCGGTGTCCAGGCTGTGAATGGCCTATGTTTATCAAACGTTGGACCAAACGAACGAAACATCTCAAACGGCAAAACACTCATGTTTGGAGGTATGAAAGCTTCAGGCATCATTTTTTCGACTTCCTTTCTTTAAGCGACCTTTAACAAAATAGAAATTCGCACCACGCCCACCCGAGCAACTCGCGCCGTCAAAGATGACGTGATTCTGAAGAGCTGGCCAAATCTTTGCAGTTGCCGTGCGGCCAAGGTTGATAAACGAACAAATCGGGACGATCTCTTCGGAACGACTCAAACGATGGCTTGTTTTGAGCGCTCCTGCTCAATCTGCCCAATCTTCGTTCGCAGCCACCCTTCTACTTTACGTTCAAGCTTTGCTTCGTTGTCCTCAAGCTCCAGGCTGTCGATAGTCTCGCCAGTGTCATTCAAAGGAATGAAGTGACAAGGTACTTCTTCGGTCTGGTGCTCAGGACTAACGAAGTCGAGTAAGTGGCATTCGTTGCACGGGTGGGCACAGTAGGGATAACCGTAGTTAATGCAGGTCAGGGAGTCCTGGAATGCTGACGTTGGCTTCCACGGAGTGCGGACCGAACGACCATATCCACCCTTCCCGATGAAATCGAGTTCATCTTTGAGCATTTCTAGAATGTCGCGATCGTCATTAGCCATGACAGCACCCTCCAATTTTTCCTGGCCTAAGTTATGCAGCCTGCCGCTGCTTTTGCTGAATCAGTCTCGTTATCAACTGCCTTTCCCAAAAGCAATGCATATGCCCAAGCGCATCGGGACGGAATTGTTAGTAAAGTTGAGACTGCGGATGGATAATGCTGCGCAAACTTCCGCTGGCTCTTGCGCGAAAGCGCGCACGCAGGTGGCGCAGCGATGAGTCGCAACTCACACATGGGTCAATCCAGGCAGAGTTACGCGGCTTCGAAAACAATATGATAGTTCGCTAAGGTATTTCGCGCATGAATGTTCTCATACTCAACTGCGGTAGTTCTTCGGTTAAATTTCAGCTCATCGCCACGGATGTCGAGCGCATTGAGCAGAACACCGATGAGCGGCTCGCGCACGGCATCATCGAACGCATTGGCGGCGAAGCCATTGTCACACTCCTGGCGACAGTTCAGCCGCCGCAACGCTCCACCGCGCCGCTTCGTGACACGCGGGCGGCGGTTGAGCTTATCTTGCGGTGGGCGTGCGCCGAAGAGTCGGGAATCAAAGAAGTTAAGAGCGTTGCAGACATCCACGCTGTCGGGCATCGTGTCGTGCATGGCGGCGAACAGTTTCAGCAGTCCGTTCTGATTACCGATGAAGTCTTGCGCGGGATTGAAGACTGCATTGATCTCGCACCCCTCCATAATCCGGCAAACATTAAAGGCATCAGCGCCGCGCGCGAAGTGCTTGGCAAAGGATTACCGCAAGTCGCTGTCTTCGACACCGCGTTTCATCAAACGCTCCCTGAGCACGCTTATCTCTACGCACTGCCTTATCAGCTTTACCGGCGCCACCGCATTCGTCGTTACGGTTTTCACGGCACGTCTCATCGCTACGTCGCGTATCGCTACCGTCAATTGAAGAACATTCATCGCGATCAGGCAAACATCATTACGCTTCATCTCGGCAACGGGTGTTCGGCGGCGGCGATTAAAGGCGGCAACTCGATTGACACTTCGATGGGATTGACACCGCTTGAGGGCTTGGTGATGGGCACGCGCTCGGGCGACCTTGATCCGGCGATTATCGAGTTCGTCGCCGCGAAAGAGGGTTTGTCGGCGCAGGAAGTCGAGACATTATTAAACAAGCAATCCGGGTTGCTCGGGCTATCAGGCTTGACGAATGATATGCGCGAACTGCTCGACGAAGCGCGTGAATCAGATGATCGCCGCGCTAAACTCGCCATCGGAATTTTTTGTTATCGCGCACGTAAGTATATCGGCTCTTATCTCGCCGCGATGAACGGCGCAGATGCTGTTGTGTTTACTGGCGGCATCGGAGAAAACTCTGCTGAAGTGCGCGCAAAAATCTGTGACGGGTTAGCTTGGCTTGGACTCGAATTAGATTCCGAACGCAATTACGCGCTAACGGGCGGGCATGAGGGCGTCATCAGCACCGACGGTTCACGTCTCGCCGCTTACGTTATCCCGACGAATGAAGAGTTATTAATTGCGCGCGACACGGTGCGCGTGGTCTCTGGCGTGCCGCAACGCTTCTGAATGGGGCAGGGATGCGTGTCTTGGCAGCAGTAGCTCGCAAGACCTTGTAAGCTTTAATTCGTCATTCTGATGTGCCGAAGGATGCTGTCGATCCAGCCTCCTTTTCCTATCAGGTGTGAAGCGTCGTGCGCTGGTACCGCTGCTATATCCGGCGTTGCTCGGTGCCCAGTCATTCGAGCAATTTGAATGCGGTAGAAGACCGGCAAAAGTGAGTGAGAGCCGTCCCGGTGCGCAGCAGACATGTAAGAAGGCTCCCACCATAACGCGCGTTGTCCCTGCAGCAGTTCGTGGGCCTTCATTCGCTCTGCTTCATATTGAGGTTCATCGAGTAACTCCTCATAACGTCCAAACACGATCACGCTCATCCATTGATCCGGGCTGATTTGCTCGTCGATCTCCAGACAGATTTGCGGGTTCGCGCGCATCCATTCGATTTTCTGCCCCACGGTGGTGAACCCGTAGAGATGTTTTCCATCAAATACGAAGTAGATGGGAACAACATAGGGCTGGTTATCGCGCGCACATCCGAGTCTGCCTACGCTAGCCTCTTGGAGGGCGCTGCGGCACTCATCGTCGGTCATCTCATGGATAAACATGGCAAACAATCCTCGTCTAACTCGAGCGACAATATTGAGCTAACAACCGGCAATGAGCGTTTGGCCGGTCGGAGGCATTTTCGTCACCAATTCACATCATTGACGCCACCGAGTTGCTCGGTGCTTGGGAAGCTCACGCCGGCATTGTGTTTAAGCCCACCGCCTCTCGACTTTTAATCACTCCGGATAACTTCTTTTCAGAAACCTTCCGAATTTCCCAACCTTTGCACGGCTTTGCGGTCTCAAGGTCTCTAGAAGGAGGGCACCAGGCGTTGCGTCGTTCTAATTTGAAAAGTGAGTGCATTTTATGCCTGGCAAGAGGAAATATACAAACGCGACCTTTACCAAACGAGTCGATCACAAGTCAGGTCGTCATCTCTAGAGGAGAGCAGTCTTGCGTTACAGAAGCTGATCGGAAATCAGCTCGTTAGCTTGCGCGCTTTTCCGCACAGGAAGCGAAACTTTCCCCAGCTCAAGTCACGCTAGGGCCTCCGGGGGTAACAATTTGCTCGACAAGTGTTCGGCACCTTCATTGCACTGTGGATCTGGCAAGCCTTAGAGAGTGATCCGAAAAACTATGAAACAAAAGATGAAAATCCTGATTGGCTATGATGAATCGGGTTGCGCCGAAGCGGCACTAGATGACTTGCAGAGAGCTGGCCTTCCATCCGTAGCGGAAGCCTTACTGCTGTCTGTAACGGAAGTTTCACTGCCACCGCCGCCACCCTCAACCTACGAAATTCTTGAGCAGGCGCGAGCAGTGCATGTCCCAGCCGATATCACGCGCGTTTATGCCAAGGGTTCGCCCGCAATTCAGGAAGCGCAATCTCTCGCCGAGCGTGCTGCCGCCCGACTGCGAGGCAATTTCTCAGCTTGGGAGATCAGCGCAGAAGCTTCGGTTGGCTCACCCGCGCGGGAACTGGTTAGGAAAGCCGACCAGTGGAAACCCGATCTAATCGTCATTGGCTCGCATGGGCGCTCGGCGGCAGAACGGTTCTTACTCGGAAGCGTTTCACAGGGGGTGTTGACCTACGCTCGCTGTTCAGTGCGCGTTGCTCGTGGTCGGGTTGAAGAGCCCGACACGCCGGTCCGCATTGTTGTTGGCGTGGACGGCTCGCCGGCAAGCGCAGCTGCGGTGCGCGAAGTGGCGTCACGGCTATGGCCGATCAAGAGCGAAGTGCGTGTCATCGCAGTGAACAACCCTCTGACCCCGACCTTTATCGGACGGTTTTTCCCTCCTGTTGCAGAGATTATTGATGATAGTAACCAGGCCGATCGCGAATGGCTGAACAAGATATTGGAAAATTCTTCTCAGCGGTTGCGATGGTCCAGGTTAAAAGTCTTAACCGAAATTCGCGAGGGCGATCCAAAGCGCGAACTGCTCGAAGCTGCAAAAGAATGGGGCGCCGATAGCATCTTTGTCGGTTCGATTGGCTTCGGCAATCCGTTCGAACGCTTTGTACTTGGCAGTGTCTCCGCCTCGGTCGCAGCCCGCGCGCACTGCTCGGTTGAAGTTGTTAGACCACGGAAAACAAATAGAGGAAATCACAATGAGCACGAGTCTGAATATTCTCGCAATTGATAACCCTGTCGATAGAAATAGTGGGCTTGTCTGGAACCGGCTGCACTCGGAACGAGAGGATATTTCCGAGGCTTTGCTCAAAGAGTGTGCACCGGGTTTTGAGGAAAACGCCGGCCACGCCGGAACACAGCCCAGGTCGAATGAAGATGCGATGCACGCTGCAAACTGGCACCGCGAGCTGCTTCAGGCGCGGTTACGAAAAACCGACGATGCGCTTGATCGACTAATGTCAGGTTCGTACGGCAACTGTAGCAGGTGTGGCAAATGGATCGAGGACACAAAGCTTGAATTTGATCCCGCTATAGAGTTCTGCATCGATTGCTGGCAGCGCGTGCAAACCAAACACTAACCCAAAGGAAATAAATCCATGCAAGCCATCATTACTGTTCCGACCGAGACCCTCCATTTAGAGAAGCAAGACTTTCCAGGCCCGAAAGTTAACAGCGACGCGAAGATGAAAGCAACAGTCTTCTATGGCAAGGACGACATCCGTGTAGAAGATGTTGAAAAGCCGCGCGCCGGGGTAGGTGAAGCAGTTATCCGGGTAACCCTCACCACGATTTGCGGCACAGATCTCCACATCGTTCGCGGCGAGTACCCAATCAAGCCTGGGCTCATCATTGGTCATGAAGCTGTGGGAGTGATTGAGGAGCTTGGCGACGGCGTTAGCGGATATCACATTGGCGACCGCGTACTGGTGGGTGCGATTACTCCGTGCGGTCAATGCCGGGCCTGCTTGTCGGGCCACGCCTCTCAATGCGGTCATGGTGAAGGATATGAGGCACTCGGGGGCTGGCGCTTCGGTAACACAATCAACGGTGCCCAGGCCGAGTACCTCCGAGTACCTTATGCCCAAGCCAACCTGGCCAAGATTCCAGAAGAATTAACGGATGAACAAGTGGTATTACTCGCTGACATCGCGTCGACCGGTTTTGCCGGAGCCGAATCAGCCAATATCAAAATAGGCGACTCGGTAGTCGTCTTCGCACAGGGTCCAATCGGTTTGTGCGCAACGGCGGGCGCCAAACTGATGGGAGCATCGTTAATCATTGGCGTCGATGGAGACGAGCATCGCCTTGCTATGTCGAAACGCATGGGTGCGGATGTGACACTCGACTATCGCGACGTTGACGTTGTTGCTGAGGTGAAGCGTTTGACCGGCGGCGGCGCTGATGTCGCCATCGAGGCGCTTGGGACACAGCAAACGTTTGAGAGTTCATTGCGCTGCTTGCGGCCGGCGGGAACGCTGTCGAGCCTCGGTGTTTATTCAGGCAAGCTTCACATTCCCTATGAAGCAATTGCGGCGGGCCTTGGCGATCACAAGATTGTCACTACGCTCTGCCCGGGCGGCAAGGAGCGCATGCGCCGGTTGATGGAGGTTGTTCGTCACGGCCGCGTCGATCTCACGCCCTTGCTGACGCATAGCTTCAAACTCGAAAACATTTCCGATGCTTATAAACTTTTTGCAGAGCGGGCAGACGGAGTGCTGAAGGTAGCAATTCAGCCGTAAGCGACCAAATGGAAAACTTGCCTCCGTGGGAAGCCTGTCGAGCCAATTGAAACGAGTTGTTCGCTCCCTCTTAGTC
>JALYTI010000573.1 GCA_030854375.1 Acidobacteriota bacterium
GCGTTTGCCGGTCCTCAACGCATTTGCCTGGCATGTGTTTTTCGGTCGTGGATCTTTTCCCGATGTTGATCTGAAGTTGGTTGCGCAGGCGGTTGGGTGACGCACTAAAGTTTCCGGAAACTCGGACTCTATGCAATCTAAGACTCGCAATCACGGTCGGATCCGTTGCCACTCTCTTCGTCGCGATGCAGGTCACCGGTCGCATACGATGGGCAGACAAGTTTTCGCTAATACCACCTCCGCAACCCACGGCTGAACTGAGTCAGGTGTTAATAAACATCAAGGGCAATCGTTTATTCAGATGAAGCCGTGCCTTGGGAACTTACTGGTCCTTCTCGGCATCTAAGCAAACTCAATAAACTTTCTCGGGAAGAGCGTCGTACAGCCTGTTGCGCGCAAGGCAGTTGGCCACTCTTTTCCGCCAGAAACGACATGAAAACCTTCTTTTCCTTTTACACCGATGCGCTGAGAATTGCTCTGCAGTCGATATTTGCGCACAAATTGCGCGCTTTTCTGACGCTGATAGGAATCATTATCGGTGTTGCGTCCGTGGTAACGGTTGGGGCTTCAATCAGCGGGCTGAACACCTATGTCGTGGAAAAGGTGACCAAGGTGCTGGGCAGCAACCACTTCATGATTGCGCGGATCGCTTTCTCGGGCCACATGTCTGACGACGAGTTTGAGCGCGCCAATCGCCGCAATAAGCGACTCAATTGGGACGATTATGAATGGGTGCGCGACCATTGTGGCACTTGCGCCGAAGTTGGTTCGGAGGTCCAGGGGCAGGCCGATTTGAAACAAGAGGGTGGTGAGTTTCCAGGGGCGCTGGTGTTTGGCGCTTCAGCGAACATGGTGGACATTGAAGATAAAACGATAAGTGAGGGCCGGTTTATTACAGACGATGAAGTCCAGCGCTCAGCGTTTGTGGTCGTGCTTGGCAGCGACATTAAAGACAAGTTTTTTCCTAATACAGATCCAATCGGTAAGACCCTGAAAGTTCGCGGTCTTCCAATGCGCGTTGTCGGGGTAGAAGAAAAACGCGGCTCATTTTTCGGAGATTCATTTGATCGTCACATTTACATTCCGGTCACCACGCATCTGCAAATCTTCGGGCGCAATGGTTTGCAAATTCATGGCAAAGGCCGCAATCGCCAAACATTCCAGGCAACGATCGAAGATGCTCGCATCGCGATGCGCAACAAGCACCGGCTGAATGGTAACGAAGAAGACGACTTCGGACTGGTGAACGTGGAAGAGCTCAACAATCAAATCGATCAGTTCACAGGCAGCATCGCGATGGTGGTCGTTCCCATTACGCTCATAACGTTGATAGTCGGCGGCATAGTTGTGATGAATATTATGTTGGTCAGTGTCACGGAAAGGACGTTCGAAGTTGGTTTGCGCAAGGCTGTGGGAGCAACAAAGCGGCAAATTCTGCTTCAGTTTCTAATTGAATCCGCGATTCTTTGCGCGCTTGGTGGAGTAATTGGCCTGCTGGTGGCATGGGGTGTGACGCTATTGATTACAGCTTTGGCGTCGATCACCATGACGATAACTATCGGTTACGTGCTCCTGGCGCTGATCGTTTCGACTGCCATAGGAATGATTGCCGGAATCTATCCGGCATTCAAAGCAGCGCGGCTGGATCCGATTCTGGCGCTTACTCAAGCCACGTAATCAGAGCGACAACCAACGCAATGAAGATAAAGCTTCCCAAAGGTGTGTTGCGTGAAACGCTGGCGATGGCGTTTGATAGCGTGCGCGCGCATAAGTTCAGGAGTTTTCTTACCGTCCTGGGCATCGTGATTGGTGTTATGACGGCGATCACTATTGCTTCCATCCTCACCGGCCTACGTCAAAACATTGTCAGCATCATCGAAGAATACGGCACGAACAACATTTACGCTTTTCATCTGTCCACCGGCCCTCGAACAGGCGAGGACCGTTCCGAGCGACTTAGAAAACCGCTCACGGTGGCGGACGCCGAGGCAATCCAGTCTCAGGCAAGCGCCGTTGAAGAAGTGGGTCACGTAGCTCCGAACATCGGTTACAGCGGCGGACCCTTCGACGACAACGTTACTTATCATGGACACAATTACCGTTGGGGAAATACGCAGGGAGTTTCACCAAACTACGCTGGTATTACCAACATTGTGCTCAAGGAAGGGCGTTTCATTACCGAGAATGACGATCAGCAGCGTGCGAACGTGATGGTCATCGGCGTCAACGCCGCCGATGCGTTATTCCCCGGACAGAACCAAATAGCGGGAACTCAGGTCCGCATGGGTGGCTACAACTTCGAGATCGTCGGCGTCCTGGAGAAGAGGAAAGCGGGATTTTTTGGTGAGAACGAAGAGGACAATGCAGTGTTTATTCCTTTTCGTACGGCGCAAAAGGTCGCGCCGGCGAAGGGCTATTTGCTGATGGTCATCAAGGCACGGTCCGGACTAACCACCGAAGCGCTGCAACAGGCAGAAGAGATTCTTCGCCGCCGCCGGAATGTAAAGTTTGGCGATCCTAATAATTTCGACATTAAGACTGCTGATAAGTTTATCGAACAGTTTGACAGCATTACCGCGATGATAGGAC
>JALYTI010000574.1 GCA_030854375.1 Acidobacteriota bacterium
ACACCCAATCGAGTGCGGCCAGCACTGAGGACACTTTACCGACACCTTGGGAGTTGAGGACGCGGAGATTGATCAGATTCGCCTTCGGTGCGATCCCGATGTACTTGCCCCAGGAAACAAATCCATTGCCGGCAGCAGCAGCAGCCACGTGTGTACCGTGGCCGTATTGATCATCTGTGCGGCCTTCTCCGGTGAAATCTTGATTAACAACAACTCGCGATCGGAAATTTTGGTTTTCCATAAAAGAGTCATGGGAGGAGAAAACTCCCGAATCCAACACCGCCACGCCAATGCCAGCCCCTTCTAATGAATTACCATTAGGGCCCATCGATCTGACATTGTCTGCGCCGGTGGTGTGAGCAATATGGCCACCCAAAGATCTAACTTCACTATCTACAGACGCAAAGTCAACCTCAGGGAAGGAACCAAGAGAATCCACGACACTTGCCGGCACTTGGAGGGCCAGGAAGTTAAAATTTTTGAATTTGGATATCTTTATCCCGTTGCCATGTAGCAGAGAATTGAGAGGACCGCTAGCATGATCGTTGAGTTGAACGATGATCTTAACAGGGTCGCCACCGCCCTTCTTATTTATTTGCTTGCGAAGGTCGGCAGCGATCTTGTCCTTTTTGCGAGCTTTGCTCGAGCCACCTTTTCCCTGTCGGGAGGCGGCCTTGGCTCCGTCGTTTAACATGATGCCCGAGCACAACGAGGCGACCAAAGAAAAGCAGGTCAGCCACGTTAATACAACGGAAATCTTAGTTCTTTTCATCGATCTCACCTCAGTCACTCTTTGAAACGTTATGGCCCGGGGAAAACAGGACGGGCGCTTCCCTTTGGCATGGCCTGTGCCAAAACCGTCGAGTAACCCCCAACTTGCTGAAGTGATTAGGTTTAGGTGAATTTTCGCCGGTCGTCCGGTTACAAACGCCACGCAGTCTGATGTGCTTAGGTCAAATTGATGTTTTGCCAAGGGGTCATTCTGATAGCATTTCAGCTCATGGGCAGTTTCCAGCAATTACCAGAAGAAATAGAGGTTTATCGCGACGGAATGTGGCATCGCGAACCTGAGTCTCGCATTGAGGAGGTGGGGGCCGCCGAGAGGTTTGTTGACCGTATAGGCTTTTGTTCGGCGTTGACGGATTCGCGGCGCCCCGGTCCCTCCTTATATATCGCCGTTTGCGGAAGGCGGGATGCCCATATGCCTCGAAACGTTCAGAAAGATCCGGAAAGCAGGCTCACCTGGACTCTAAAGGATGAGATCCTCCGGCGGGGTCGTAGCTATTACGGAAAGCTGCGCGGGAACCGTTCAATATTTGTGGCCCGAAGATTGGTCCCCTACTTCAACACTCTGGTGGGTATGACCCGTCAAAAGGAGAGCTTCCTCTTGTCTGAGCCAGCCCAAAACATCCTTAAGGTTCTTCGAAAAGAGTGGGAGATGTCGACACGAGACCTTCGCAACGCGAGCGGAGTCACGGAACGGGGAACCTTCACCAAAGCAATTGACGAACTCCAAAGAGTATTCAAGGTCATTCCAAGCGACGTCGTCTACGAGCCCTTCTTCACGTACATCTGGTCATTGACGGAGAGCAGGTTTCAGGATGAATTGGAGACGGGCACCGGCAGAGAGGAAGCCTTGAAAGAGATTGCACGCGCTTATCTCAATGGAGCGGGTATGACCCTCCGCGGGGAACTTGCGCGGGCCACAGGTTTATCAAACTCTAATGCAGGTATTGGCAATTGGGCTCTGGTCGATGAAGGTTTTGCGAAACGAGTAGCGCCGGGTGTTTACAGTCTTAAAGATTTGCGTTAAGAATCCGATCCGATTCTGTCTTGAGGGTTGTTGGGCGCGCCAGGAGATCGCCGCGGTAACTTTTCGCTTTGCGGCTCCTCGAATTCGCGTAACGCCTCTTGTTCCAGGTTCGCCATCTCAAGCGCTAGAGGAAATTGTTCCTGAGAAGCCGCCAAGCGCCGCAGCATCAAATCTGTTTCAGTTCGGTTGAGGGCGCGGTTGGCCGTCGCCTCAATAGTCTGTAGCCGGGCCTTAGCTTCCGATAGACGAAGAGTCGCCTCTTGCCGCAATACCTCCAACCGTGCGCGATCGGAAAGTAGATCATCCAGAAGGGAACTGGTATCCACCGCTTTTATGTTGCGCGTGCGATTCAGCTGTCGCTCTATTTTCAATATTCCTCCGCGCGCTCTGGACATGATCCTGGTTGCCGTTAAGCGGGCCGCCAGCGTTTCGCAATAGGCGTCAGCTAACAAAGGGTTTTTCTCTTCGAGGTCACGCCACGTCGTTCTCTCCTCACTAGAGAGTTCCGAGGCAAACCAGGGTACCTCGGCAGCCGTAATCCCGTCTGCGGCAAGCCGGTCACGTAATCGACCAAACCAGCGCTTGCGATACAGCAAGAGAAAAATTACAACGAGCAGGCCGACGACTAGACCCAATCCCAGTGAAACAAACGAAAGGAGGAGATAAACTGCAGCGGAATCGGACGTGGCAGACGCTAGGAACAGCGCCACGAAAATAATCGGGAGCGGGAGCGTTACAGCGAAGAAAGATAGCCATGGCGTCCAACTCAATAG
>JALYTI010000093.1 GCA_030854375.1 Acidobacteriota bacterium
ACCTTCAGCGCGTGGCCGGCCGTCTTTTGCGCGACGGCACTTTGGCTTCCATTCTCGTAGGCAATTCCGAAGTGTTGAAAACGCAGATTGAGCGCCACGGAAAAGTGGAGATCATTGGAGACATCGCGCCCAAGGCTGAAACCAAGCAAGATCAGAAGGTCGCTAAACCTCAAACTAAATCCCCGGCTAACCCCGATTAATTCGTAAGTCATTCGCAATCTGTCTGCAACCAAACCGTCACCCATTTCAAGTTAACTGTGCCTGACAAAGAAAGCGCAACGGAGACTGAGCAATCGCGAAGAGTCCGCGAAATGTTCGCAACCATTGCGGCTCGATACGATCTTTTAAATCACCTGCTATCTGGCAACATCGATAGGAAGTGGCGCCGCTTGGTGGCGCAGAAACTTTTCACAAGTCTTCCCGGCGCTAATCTTAAGATTCTGGATGTCGCATGTGGCACCGGCGATCTTTCTATCACGCTTCATGAGACGGGGGAGGGGCAAATTTTCGGCATCGACTTTTGCCGGCCGATGCTGGATATCGCAGTTGCCAAGACTTCAAAGCACGGGTTTCAGATTCCGTTTATTGAAGCTGACGCGCTTGACCTTCCCTTCCGAGACCGTTCCTTTGATGGGGCGACGATCGCATTCGGATTGCGGAATCTATCGAGTGTGGAAGCCGGATTCAAGGAACTCTTTCGAGTATTGAGACCAGGTGGCAGGGTGGCGGTGCTGGAGTTTTCGAGACCCAGGACACCGGTCTTGAGTTCACTCTTCAGTATCTATTTCAAAAAGGTACTACCGGTGTTTGGAGGTCTGATAAGCGGGTCACGGAGCGCGTACCAGTACTTGCCAGAGTCGGTTTCGCGTTTTCCTTGTCAGGAAGAACTCGCTTCTATGATGAAGGTAGTCGGATTCGAAGAGATTACTTTTCAAAATCTGACTGGAGGCATTGCGGCGCTGCATATTGGTATGCGCCCACATTGAATATCGGAATTGGTTGCAAACGCCTACGCTTGCAACCAGAAGAGCGCAGCCCGAAGGATTGCTTCTGCAAACACGTGGTTGTCGGGGCCATGTGAGTGCGATGGTTTTCCTTTCGGGCTACGTTCTTGTTTGGCCACCGGAAAGCGCACGCGCCCGAAGTTCCTTGTGATATGATCCTGCGCGAATTCCATCTTTTCTCTGCGTAGGCGGCGAGTGCCTTCAGCTTTCAACCGTAAATTATTTGCCGGATTGCGGCGTTTCGCGATCTTTTTGTTAGTCGTGTGGACTGTAGTCTCCCTTGTTACGCTGCTGATTGAGTTGGTTCCCGGCGATCCGGCAGTCGCAGTCTTAGGGGAGCAGGCGACGCCAGAACAGTTTGAGCAGTTTCGCCAGGAACACGGTCTTGATCGTCCACCCTTTTTCTTTTCATTTCCCAGAGATTCTGCAGGCGAACGCCACCTTCAATGGCATGGCGCAAATAACAGGTACACCGAATACTGGCTCGCGCTTCTTCATGGCGACATGGGTCGCTCTTTTCGCACCGATTGTCCCGTAGTTAAAGCCATCTTCCAAAACTGTTCTACTCCTGACAACGCGTCCGTCTGGCAGAGAATACTCGCGTTTCTGAATTCCCGTTTTGGCGCGACCGTTCAACTTGCCCTGTCGGCCTTATCCATCGCCGTAATAATTGCGATTCCACTCGGTGTTTTTGCCGGGAAGAATCAGGGAACGTGGATGGACAACCTTGCCTCAGTGATTGCCTTAATCGGCATTAGCCTGCCCGGTTTCGTTATTGGGCCAATGTTGGTCTATGTCTTCGCCGTCAAACTTGGGTGGCTCGCCCCTTATGGCCGGTCCGATTGGACTGACTTTATACTTCCGTCGTTCACTTTGGGCGCAGCGTTGTCAGCGATATTAACGCGCATGGTGCGTTCCTCAGTGATTGAAGAGTTGGGAGAAGACTACGTGCGCACGGCGCGGGCAAAAGGGCTTAGCGAAACGAAAGTCGTCTACAAGCACGTCTTGAAAAATGGGCTAATTCCTGTGGTTACAATTCTAGGCTTGCAGCTTGGTGTGTTGCTTGCGGGAGCGATTATTACCGAGAAGATCTTCGGCTGGCCCGGCCTGGGTCTTCTCCTCGTAGAAGACGGCATTGGTAAACGCGATTACCGCGTCGTGCAGGGCTCCGTTCTCGTGATTAGCATGACTTACATAATCGCCAATATGTTAACCGACATGATTTATCGATGGCTGGATCCGCGGATAAGAGTTTCATAGGTGCCGTCCTTAGCATTGCCATGAGCCTTTGGTGTTCGTCTACAACCTGGATCTAAAACGAGCGGACCCCATGGGACAGCTTGTATGAATCGGCTAACTATCATTGGTCTTACCATCGTAGCAATCCTCGTCATCGTCGCGATTTTTGCGCCCTGGATCGCTACGCACGACGTTGGCGCCACCAATCTATCGTTGCGCTATCTTCCTCCTTCAGGCCAATATTTTTTCGGTACCGACTCTACTGGCCGCGACATATTCTCGCGCATTGTTTTTGGCGCGCGCATCTCTCTTAAGGTCGGTATTATCGTGGTGTCGGTTTCGACCGTCACCGGCACTATGTTAGGAGCGCTAGCCGGTTACTACGGGGGTTGGATTGATCGAATTATTTCAGGCTATGTGTTCAATGTGTTTCTGGCTTTCCCGGGTTTGCTGCTCGCCATCGCGATGGTGGCTTTCCTGGGAGCCGGCCTGAATAAGCTGATCTTCGCGCTCTGCATTATTGGTTGGGTTGGCTATGCGCGTTTGATAAGAGGTCAGGTTTTGAAAGTCCGTGAATACGACTTCGTCCAGGCGGCGCGCGCGCTTGGCGCGAATGACGCGCGCATCCTTCTCATTCATATATTGCCCAATGCGATTCAACCTCTAATTGTTCAGGCAAGCCTGGGAATGGCGGGTGCTGTTTTGTCTGAAGCCGCGTTATCGTTCTTGGGACTGGGCGTGCCGCCGCCAGCACCTTCATGGGGTGTGATGATCGAGGAGGCACGCGATCTATCCACTCTGCAGGCCGCACCTCATGCGCTGATTTTTCCAGGCATAGCTATAGCCCTCACCGTACTGGCTTTCAACTTCATCGGGGATGGTTTGCGGGAGTACCTCGATCCACGGCAACGCTCGCGATAGCTACGCCGGCCCGCGATCAATTAGATTCGTAGAAAAAACTTCCTTTCAAGATGCGCAGAATCATTAAGAGCTTATTCCTAGTGGTCGTGGGCGTGTTGGTCGGCTTCATTGCTTATGAGACTATTATGTTTATTCGAATATCTCATTTGCGTTCCGAAAACCCGGCAACGACTTCATTGATCGAGACGCGCGCGAAAGAAGCTCAGTTACGTGGCGATCAACCGAAGCGCGAACAAATATGGGTGAATCTCGAGAGGATTTCTCCGAACCTACAGCGGGCTGTCTTAGCAGGCGAGGACACAAACTTCGCGACGCATCACGGTTTCGACTATCAGGCGATCCAGAAGGCCTGGGACGACGCTCTACGTGACTCGGCGCAGGAGGCAAAAAAGGAAGGTGAGAATGACGACTGGTTGCCAAGTCTCCCCGACTTCAAACGTGGCGCCTCCTCCATCTCCCAGCAGTTAGCAAAGAACCTCTACCTCTCCTCACAACGGACGTTTTTTCGAAAGGGACAGGAAGCGATTCTGACAATCTTCCTGGAGCGGAACTTAACTAAGCGTCGAATCCTCGAACTGTATCTAAACGTGATTGAATGGGGCGACGGGATTTATGGGGCTGAAGCTGCGGCCGAACATTACTTTCACAAGCCAGCAAGTGCGCTGAGAGCAAATGAGGCTGCTTTTCTTTCGGCAATGATTCCCAATCCACGCTCGGTCTTTAATCCGCAAGTAAATCCGCGTCGAGTCGCTCGACGGCAAAGAATCATCTTACGCGGCATGCCTTACATTCGTCTTCCTTCATAATCACTTGCTGGGAAAAGAAAAAGGCCGCTTCTGATGAAGCGGCCCCATGAGTTAGCTTTGCGATTGCTTAGAGAGCAAACTCGCGAGCGATTTGAAGCTCTGCTTTTCGTAGTTCAAACCGGGCCCGGCCTAAATTACCTCCGGGAGTTATCGCCAGAACAACGAAGTAGTCCCGGCCCAGGAGACGCATCAGCACTACAGCACCCTCGAGTGAAATTACCAGCTCGCGAAGGTTTCCAAGTCCAGTGTCCTTCCCGGCTCGCTGCGCGCTTCTGACCAGCGACGTAAACTCGGCTGCGGCTACATCTAGATTTGCTTCTTGGCCGGCCTCCTTCAAACATCGCTCCACAGCAATCCCGTCGATCCCCATAATGAGCGCACCGAGGCTTCCCTCGGTGCGCTCAATAATTGCTTCAAGTGCTTCTTTGAACATCGCTACCTGCATTATGGGCGCTGGCCGCCGAGTGCACCAGGACGCGCGCTGTTAGGAGCCGCGTTTGGAGCATTTGACGATGGTGCGTTCAGCTGAGGCGCGCCAGGGTTGCCCTGCTGCGGTTGCTGTTGCAACTGCGTTGGTGTCGGCGTGTTGCTTGGAGGATTGCCCAAGGGTACTGGCTGCGAAATCGTGGTTGTGCGCGGCCCATTGCTTACGGTTCCGGGGATTGGTCTTCCCTGGTAGTCGGGCCGATAAATGTGCGGCGTGATGAAGAAAAGAATCTCGCTGCTTTGACGCGAAACCAGTTTGCGCTTGAAGAGATTGCCGAGTACCGGTATAGAAGCGAGGCCAGGAGTACGTTGTCGGGTTGTACCTTCTGTGTCGGCCAATACTCCGCCCATTACTGTCGTGCCACCATCTGGAACCAGCACTTCAGTCTGCATGCGTTGGGTGTCGATACCCGGTACGCCGCCAACGGCTATGCCAGTATTGATCGTGTTATTTTCGATCGTCACACGCATGATGACGGTACCGGCGTCTGTAATCTGAGGCGTGATGGAAAGACGCAACGGAACCGAAACGAAAGTCGTCGTCACAACTGCGGTGCCGCTTGCGGCTTGCGTAGTCTGGACGGGAATCTGAGAGCCACTTTCGATTTGTGCCGGCCGATTGTTTAAGGCAGTCACGCGCGGCGTGGCTACCGTTTTCGCTTCGCCCCTGGTCTCTGCCATGCTCAGAAGAGCACTGATCTGTGCTGTACCAAAAAGCCCAGTTGTCAGACCAATAACTGTGCTGGCAGCCGCAGCGCGAAGTGAATTAACGGGCTGAGTCGTCCCCGCCAAACCGCCAGGGACCCCAAGTGGGTTCGTTCCGCTGGTGCTTCCGCCAGGCAACGTTGTGAAGTTACCCAAACCACCGCGGCCGATACCTATCACTCCGGCTGAAAGCTGAGCGCCTAGATCACGGCTGAAGTTATGGTTAGCGACAACAATCCGTGTTTCAATCTCAACTTGCGGCTCTGGCTGATCCAGGATGGCAGTGAGCTGGCGAATTGCTTCAATGTTCTCTTTAACATCGGTAACAATCAGCGTGTTGCTACGGCCATCGACCTCGATTGAACCGCGGCGCGAAAGTCTGCGCGAGATAATCGGGAGCAGACCCTGGTCGCCACTTCCTCCGGTGGCGTCTCCACCCGCGCCTCCGCTGAAACTGAGGTTTGTTGAGCCACCTGAGAAGGCGCCAGTTGAACCGGCGGCCTGCGCAAGAGTTCCCGAGGCACGCGCGTAGTTCAAACGAATGAACTCCGTTACGAGCGGCGAAGCATCTAGTCGAGAATCATTAATGACCTTCTGTATCTCCGATTCTTTGGCAAGCACGTCTGTTGCTGCTACGCGCAGGATGTTGCCATTCGACTCAATGCCCAGGCGATTCGCCTTGAGAACCGCATCAAGCGCGACGTTCCAGGGAACGTCCTGAACGTTTACGGTTACTGGCACTGCGCTCACTGAAGAATCGATCACGAAATTCACGCTATACTGCTCAGTAATGTAGTTGAGTATGTCGCGAATGTCGGCGTTGACCACGTTCAAGTTAATCGGCTCACCAACAAAACCCGGCTGGCCATACTGCCGTCCCTGTTGAGACTGCGACATCTTATCTGTCGCTTGCGAGTTGACCATACTAGGTGAAGCCGCGGGCGCAGGAGCCGGATTCTGCTGAGCTATTAACTCACCGGTCATCGCCGACGAAGTCATTGAACTGCCGTTTGCGATGGCATTAGAGTAATCGACTGCAGCCAGGATCTGGGTGCCGCAAAGACACATAAATACCAGAACGAGCGTAGTCCGTATTGTGGTATGTCTGATTCGAGACTGATAAAACATCTTTCCCTCCTTAAGGGAATTGCGGGACGTAACCGCCACGCGCTACGCTCATTGCTTTGCAGCCAAAAGCGCGCGCCGCACAAAAGCGACATCGTCCGGGTTGATTGTCAAACTGCGTAGCTTAGTTACCTATTGTCTAATGGGCCAACTACGCGCGGAAGGGGTTTCG
Source organism: Acidobacteriota bacterium (assembly GCA_030854375.1). GTDB lineage: Bacteria > Acidobacteriota > Blastocatellia > Pyrinomonadales > Pyrinomonadaceae > PSRF01. The sequence continues at coordinate 6,459 of JALYTI010000093.1, forward strand.
AACCAGCTAATGCTCTAATTCGAAACCAGAAATCAAGGTTTGTCAGCGGCTGGCTTCTGTTCCGACTTTTTTTCAGGCTCTGCAGCCGGGAGATTGGCGGAAGCCGTCTTGACCGTCGTTAGAACGTTGACGGTATTTACCTGTCTAAGGGGCTTCATTTCCACTGAACGATCCCGTCGCCCGTCGCCATGAACTGTTTCACGGCGGAAGACGAGTCGATTGTCTTCGATGGCTACTAGCTGAGCATCGTAAAATCGCTCGCCAGGATAGATCACGTAAGCAAGTTTTATTGGCGTTGCCTCAACGATCGCTGCGTACCCGCGGGGAGAACGTGAAATCCCGACCACCTGTATTTCGTTTAGAAGAAAAGCAGTGGTTGGTTTTGGAGCCGCTACTCGGGCATTCATCGCTGCGAGCTTCTGCGCCTTATATTGGTCGATCCGTTGCTCAATTGAGGGAGCTAAGATCAGCCCTCCACTCTTTTTCACAAGGACACGCGGCGGCACATACTTGCTAAATGGGTCTCGGCCAGATCGCTCTGAACGGCTGGGTACTGCTTTGACATCAGCCTTATCAGCCTTGTCAGCCTTGTCCTGAGCATTGGCAGTTATGGCTGCGCCACTGAACGACAAGCCGGAGGCCATCAAGAAAATGGCAAATCCGCGTTGAAGAGTTTTCGTAAGATGCTTCATGGTTATTATTTTCCTGAAGAACGTTGTCTGGACAAATTCACTTTACCGGTTGCGCAGGTGGGACCTGGCCCGAACTGGCAGGCTGCGTGCTAGCCGATTTCTGGAGTTTTTCGGCTGACACATAATACGCAGTTAGATCAAACGTGGCATCTACCGTCGAGTTCGACTGGTTTTGCTTTTGGTTCAGCTGGAAATTTGTAATTGAGACAATTCGCTGATAGTGAGCGAGTTGTTCAAAGA
>JALYTI010000575.1 GCA_030854375.1 Acidobacteriota bacterium
CCTTCGAGGGCTACCACCTTGGGGGGATGGTTCGTCAACAATTGTATACGACGGAGTCCCAGGTCATGAAGGATTTGCGCGCCTACACCATAGTCGCGATCCACTCCGTAGCCCGTTTCCAGGCTCGCTTCACGCTTGCTAACGTTTTGCTCCTGCATCACGGCGTAAGTGCGCAATTGATTCACGAGATCAAGACTATGCTCGCGCTGGCGCAGATAAAGCACGACGCCCTGCCCGGCGGCCGCGATTTTTTCCAGAGCCGTATGAAGCTGAAATCCGGTATCGTCGATTAACGATCCAAACATGTCGCAGGTAACGTTCTCAGTGTGCACGCGCACCAGCACCGGCTCCTCGGTGCGAACGTCGCCCATCACCATAGCCAGGTGTACATCACCATTGATCACGTTTTCATAGGCCACCGCACGGAAGCGTCCGTACACAGTCGGCAGGTCGGTCTCAACAGCACGCCGCACAAGCGTCTCTTTGTTGATGCGATACCTGACGAGCTCGGCGACAGTGATCATTTTTAGCTTATGATGAGCCGCGAAGGCTTCAAGTTCCGGAAGACGGGCCATCGTTCCGTCTTCGTTCATGATCTCGCAGATTACGCCTGCAGGATAAAGATCGGCGATACGTGCTATGTCTACACTCGCTTCAGTCTGGCCCGGACGGACAAGCACCCCGCCCTTTTTCGCGCGTAAAGGAAACACGTGCCCGGGTCGCGCTAAGTCTTGCGGCCGTGTCTGAGAATCAACAGCAACCTGAATTGTGGTGGCACGATCTGCTGCTGAGATTCCCGTAGTGACTCCTTTGCGAGCGTCGATGGATACGGTAAAGGCTGTACCAAGAAAAGAAGTGTTATCGGCGACCTGCGTGGTCAGGTGCAACTCATCACAGCGTTCTTCAGTCAGCGGCAGGCAGATCAGGCCGCGGGCGTGCCGCGCCATGAAATTGATAATGTCCGGCGTCGCCTTTTCAGCCGCGCACACGAGATCGCCTTCGTTTTCGCGATCCTCATCGTCAACGATAATAATCATGCGGCCTTCGCGTATTTCAGCGACGGCGTCTTCTATGGAGCAAAAAGTCATGGAAACACTAAATTCCGGCCTTTGATGGCTTATTTAGGAGCGCAATCTATGTTACCTGAAAGGCGTTCTTTTTTCGACCGAAGGTCCTTCGGGGTGGTGTCCTAATTTGAAATTCTCTGTGCGTCGCTTTGTGTTCTCTGTGTCTCTGTGGTGCGTGCTTGCTTAACATTTAACCACCACGGAGACACAGAGGACACTAAGGCTTCACAGAGAAGAACGCTACCTCCTTCGGGACACGCGAATCAACTAACTCGACTGTAGATAATACTTGCGTTCCACAGAACCAATGCAGTCATGGCTTGTGTGACCGCAAACGGATCGCGCGCAAATGACAAGTAGGTGCTGCCTGAAGGTAAAGTTGCTGCCGCACCAGGCTCCAGTATGGTGACATTGCCCTTATCTCCGCGAAACGTGTCGCCCGTCTCTTCATGAACGTAGGTGGGCGCAATTTTCCCCCTTAACTCCTGGCGCGCCGGCACGCCAGCGATGAGGGTCACGAAATAGCCCAAGGGCGCGACGATTACCAGCCACGCCAAACATAGCAACAGCATCACCAGGGCCAGCAGAATGTAAAGGCCATTATCCAGTATCTCGAAGAACTTGAAATTCAAACCTATGTCGAAGGGTAAATCTTTTGGTTCCGTTTTCTCCTCACTATTTGTCGGTGCGAGGGAGTGAACGAAAACCCCCAGTATTTGAAAACAGGCTCCCACGTAGGCCGACGGATGTGAGGAGATCAATCCAATGCGGGCCTTCATGTCCTTCCATGTCAGAGCGAGGAACCCTGTGGCAAGACTGATCAGCGCGCCGTTTTTCAAGTACCAAAGGAAATAATTCTCGTGCATTAAGTGTCGGAACAGTAACCAGTTTAGGCTTATTAATGACAGCATCAGCACAAGGTGAAGGAAAGGTGCCAACAGCGGCCAGGGACGATTTACCGGCATTGCGTTTCTCCTTTAGAGGCGGGAATCCGGCGGAATATATAAGCCAGCAAGCTTAAAATCTACAGATGGTTGGCGTTGCCTTAAAAGTCTCAGGTTGCTGTGGGTCGGCTTTGCCGCCTGATGTGCGGCGGTGGCTATGCCCCGCCGACAGCACCCAGATTATTTCCGGGCTCTGCCCTTGCTCGGGCTTAGCCCTCGGATTCGTTAGAACAAAGTTGTACCGAGGGCGTAGCCCAAAAGATAAAAATGCACCTCTACGGCGGGGCATAGCCACCGCCGCACATCGGGCGGCAAAGCCGAAAATTGACATGGTCCATGCCTTTTGAGGCAAAGCTGAGATGGTTCGCAGTTTGAGCCCGGCTTTAGTTTCGGCGAGGACCATTCGCTGATCACTTGCGATCAACGGTGAGAATGCGCTCAACGTACTTAGCAATGACGTCGGCCTCGAGATTCACATCATCCCCGGCCCGCAAGTGAGAAAAGTTCGTCACTTCCCAGGTCTTGGGAATGATGGCGACTTCGAAGTACTCATCAGTTAGTGCCGCTATC
>JALYTI010000576.1 GCA_030854375.1 Acidobacteriota bacterium
GACATAATGAAGCGTCGCGCTGATGTTTAGAATTTGACCCTGATGCTCTTTGAGCTGGGCGAACGCGGCCCGGCAAACATTGAAAGTCCCTTTGAGATCAATGTCCACGACGGTTCCAAAACCGTTGGGCGACAACGCTTCGGCCGGAGAAAGAAAATTTCCCGCGGCGCCATTGACCACAATGTCAATTTTGCCGAAGCGCACCGCGGCAGCAAGAATTGCTTCTTCAATCTCTTCGAAATTGCGGACATCAGCGGCAACACCAAAAGCTTCGCCTACCTTTGGATTTGCAGCGTGGGCATCGTTGATAGCTTTGGCCGCAGGTTCAAGGTGTTCCAGCTTACGACTAACTAACGCGACCGAAGCCCCGGCTTCAGCCAGCGCCCGCGCCACGCCGCCGGTAATCCCGGTTCCGCCACCGGTTACAAAGGCGACGTGATCGGTCAGAATTCCGTCTACGAATATGTTGCCGCCCATAATCTGCGCCGCAACCTCTGCTGGTCGCGAACATAGTGTCATCCTGGTTAGAGGCGCAAGCTAACAGCTTGCGCCACACTCAGCCGCCTGCGATGAACGGCCGCGACTGGACAATGTAAATCTGCCCTTTCATATAGGCCCACTCAATGTCCTGATCACGACTGCCAAACACACGTTTGATCCTCGTTGCAGCGCCGACTAACCGTCTAATCACCTCATCGGTTAAGACAACTCGCTCACCCGTTATTGCAATTTCCTTAACGCCACCATTCTGATCAAACGTCAGCAGACTGTCTTCATCGGAACGCGTCAAAACCTGCACCGCGTTCCCCCACTGTCGGTAAATTATCTGTTCGGCAACCTTTTTACCCTCAACGACTTTGATACCCAGGCCGCGTTTAGCGCTGATGTAGATGGCCCCCTTGTTTTCCTTGTCGAAAGGATCCGCGGTGATCATTACGCCGGAACTCTCCGAATTGATGCCTTCCTGAACGAGGACCGCCATGAATATTTTCGAATGGTCGACAGCCGCGCGCTCACGGGCTTCGTAGGCTTCGGCATTCCAGAGCGACGCCCAGACAGTCTTGATTGCCTCGATGAGCTTCGTCTCTTCGCGGACATTTGGGACGGTAGTGTATAGCCCCGCGCCGCTAAAATTGGGCAAGTCTTCGGAGTTAGAAGAACTGCGCACAAAGAGGCCCCTGCCCGGAAATTCCAGCCTCACTCGCCGCAAAATCCGATCGCGAAGGTTGTCGTCAAATTTCGCATGCTGAATATTCTCGCGCAAACTCGCGAGCCGCTCCCGGCGATACGCTGGGTCGTGTACGAACTTCTGATCGTTCAGCATCGCATAGATTAAGTCGTCCAGCTTGTTGGCTTCCAGGAATTGGTCATAGTAATAAAAAGGAATTGTGAAGCCGTTAGGGATCACAATGCCGGGCAGACGCGCATTCAATAGCTCGCCAAGATTTGCAGACTTGCCTCCAAAAGAGATCGCCGATCGCGCGCGCTGTTGGCCCAGACCCAGCAAGCGCGTTTCAGCAAGATCATATTTCGGCTTCATCACGTCCTGCCGCTGTGCCAGCCTGCGTTGATATTCGCGCAACTGATCGACGTCGGCACGTTTAATTGAATAACCATCCCGTTTGGTCTCAAACGTTACCCACCAACCGTCATACTGTTTCAACAACGTCTGCGCGTTTTTGATGTAGGCGTTGGGAATGCCCCAACCTTTTGCCAGGAGATTAATGTGCGAGAGCGGAGTGGAGGGGTGCGATGTGATAACACCGGCCACCGGCGGAAGCTGAATCGGAACTTCGTCAAGCACCAGTATTTCGTTGAATCCAATTTCGACGTGCTCATCGAGCTTGGGAATGACGTGAATCCTCCCTATACCTTTGGCCAAGTTAAGTGCCTGGTATTCCTGCTCCCTGGCGATGTCACTTTGCAAAACGCGCTGAAGGCCTGCGATCTTGCCGGACTCTTCATCCTGGCGAATTGAATTAGGTTTATATGCGACGGGAGAAAAAAAGCTGTCTTTGATTATGTCGGCAGTCAGCTTGATTTGCTCCGCAGGAATCAGGTCGCCTTCCCAAAATTCAAACGTCCAGCGCCGCAGCGGAGTTTGATAGGCGATTGTCCCCAGGATAAATCGGCGATTCGGCTTCAGGTAATTGTTCTCGAAGAATTCGCGACCACGCTCGAGCGAGAGATATGTTCCATTGACAAAATCCTTGTGGAAAGCATAACGCCTGGTATTCACGTAGTAGATCTTGTTCCGGTCTTTGCGGTCGATAACGAAAAGCAGATGTGGCAGCGCGTAAGGAGTATCGGGATCGTAAGTTACATCAAGCGAGTCAAACTCAGCCTGGGATTTAACGGCGCCAAGCGAGCGAGGCGAACCGGACTGACTATGTACGTTTTGCAACGCTCCCACTCCAAACGACGCGATGAGAAGCAAAACAACTGCGGAACGATTATTTCTGAAATTCATGCTGAAATTCATGATCGTAAGTCTCTAAAACGGATCGCTGCTTAACTGATTCAACTGATAACTGCCGTTAGCCCACCGCTCTGCTTTTGCGTTCCAGTAATTCTACCAAAT
>JALYTI010000577.1 GCA_030854375.1 Acidobacteriota bacterium
CTGGTTGACTCCCGGACTGAAGCTGCAAGCGGAGTTTTACGACGGAGCGCCAATAGGTATCGACCTGCCGCCCTCTTTGGAACTTACCGTTACGCGCACGGAGCCGACTATGAAAGGCGCAACAGTTTCTAATGTAAACAAGCCGGCTACCCTGGAAAACGGCGTGACAGTTACGGTGCCGCCGTTCGTTAATGAAGGAGACCGCATACGGGTCGATCCCACCGAAGGCCGCTACATCGAACGCGCGAAGTAAGCTTTGCGCCGACCTGGATGATAAGGTAGCAAGCAATTCGCGATGTAGCTGTTAACTTTCGTCCGTCGCTCATGCACTTCATCTACAGCTTTCTCCTTGGCCTCGCCTTTCTGATACTACTGCCCCGCTTTCTCTTTGACGCGTTTCGCCATGGAAAGTACGTGGCAGGGTTTCGCGAGCGGCTGGGATTACTCCCACCCATGCACTCGGATGGGCGTCCGGTAATCTGGATTCACTGTGTCTCAGTTGGCGAAACGCAGGCGGCTCGACCTCTGGTACATGGCATAAGGAAACGATTTCCTGAAGTATCCATCGCAATCTCCACAACCACGCTGACCGGCCAAAATTTCGCTCGAGAAGTATTCAAGGATGAAGCGAATAGGGTTTTTTACTTCCCTTTTGATTGGCGCTGGATTTCTCGCAAAACTCTGAAGGCGATAAAACCTGCAGCTGTCCTCCTTATGGAGACAGAATTGTGGCCGGGGTTTTTGAGCGAATGTCGAACTCAGCATATTCCAGTCGCGATCGTAAACGGCCGACTCTCAGAAAAATCGTTTCGACGCTACCGGTGGATTGGCAGTTTCATGTCGCGGGTTTTGAGCACATTACAAATGGCGATTATGCAAACAGAGGCTGATGCCCAACGGCTTCGCGCACTGGGGATGGACGCAGATAAGACTTTTGTTTGCGGAAGTCTGAAATTCGACGCCGGCACTACGCCGGTGAGTGACGTGCTGACCCAAAGGTTTTGTGACCGGTTTGATCTCGCCAACGGCGCGCCGTTGATTCTGGCCGCCAGCACACATGCTCAGGAAGAACGAGTCGTTCTCGATGCCCTTAAGATAATAATTTCTAAATCCGAATCGCAACCGCGCCTGATGATTGCACCGCGTCACCCTGAGCGCTTTGATGAAGTGGCCGCTTTGATCGAAGCCTCAGGGTTTCGATTGAGCAGGAGAACCGCGCCAACGAAGCCGGATGACCAACAATCACAGGTCATTCTTCTGGATAGCATCGGGGAGTTGCAATCCCTCTATTCGTTGGCATCGATTGTTTTTGTGGGCGGAAGCATCGCAAGCACCGGCGGACACAACATACTTGAGCCGGCGGCAGTCGGAGCCTGTGTGATCACGGGAGCGCACACCTTCAATTTTAAGGAGATCGTGGAGACCTTCGTAAACTCTGGAGCTATCATTCAGTTGCCACCAATGTCGTATTCTGAAGCAACTGTTGAACTCGCGAATATCATTTCGGATTTGCTCGCTCACTCAGCGAAGCGGCAAGCATTGGGTGACCGCGCGCGGCAACTGGTAAACGAAAACCGCGGAGCTACGGAGCGCTCTCTCGAACTGCTCATGTCCATGCTGCCCCCAGCAAACGCCGTGGAAAGTACTCGTTCCTCACGGGCGCAAGGCGCGCCTACAGCATGAACCCGGCCGCCTCGTTCGTACTGATACCTCTCGGCGCGGTTTACAGCGCTATTACGAGAGCACGCCTGGCTGCTTACCAACGAGGCCTGCTTTCTGTTTCCAAACTTCCCGTACCGGTGGTGAGTATCGGCAACATAACAACAGGCGGGACGGGCAAGACGCCATTGGTCGAATGGGTTTGCCGCACGATTGTTCACCTGCAACCGCCTGAGGCCGCACGCAAGGGAACGAAAGTCTGCGTCCTAACTCGAGGCTACGGCAAAGCGAATCCAAAAGCGCAGGTTGTAGTCTCCAACGGGGCCGAAATCCTGGCCGGCGAACGCGAAGCCGGAGACGAGCCTTTTCTACTCGCCAAAAATCTAGTCGGAATCGCCGCCGTCATTTGCAATCCGAATCGAGTGGCCGCCGGCACGTGGGCAATCGAGAAAATGAAGACGGAAGTCTTCGTACTCGACGACGGCTTTCAGCATTTACAGCTTTCCCGTGACCTGGATATTGTCACCGTCGATGCCACCAATCCCTGGGGCGGAGGCAGCTTGCTTCCTCACGGCAGATTACGAGAACCGCCTGCGGGCTTGTCCCGCGCCAATTGTGTAGTGATCACGAGGTCTGAACAGGTTGAGGACTTGATTCCGCTAAAGGAAGCGCTTCGGCAATTTGTTGGTAACACACCGATCCTATCGTCGCGTATGCTGACCTCCGGCATTCGCCGACTGGAACGCGCGAGCGGGGCTCGCGAAGAGCTTCCACCACAGTCCGTCGGTGCTTTTTGCGGCGTGGGAAATCCAGAATCCTTCTTTAACCATCTACGGCGCGAGGGATATCAACTCGCATTCACTCGTACGTTCGCAGACCACCATCAATATAAACAATCAGAACTTGACGCACTTGTTCAA
>JALYTI010000578.1 GCA_030854375.1 Acidobacteriota bacterium
CGCGACTAACTTTCCTGTAGTGTTTGGTTCGCTGAACTTCTCACCGAGTGATCTGGCTACGAAGCCGACGCCGGAGCCGCTCGCTGCGATCGCCTTGCAGTGTTTGTATGCTTCATTAACAAACTCGGAAGCTTCAACTTGTTGTTGGATGGCTTTGACGCTTGCATCGCCTCCAGGAATGTAAACGGCATCAAACAATACGGAGGAGCCGGTTAGAAAACTAAAGTCCACTTTCAATTCTTTACCATTACCTCCTGTCACAACTCCAAGACGCGGCGCAACTGTCTTCGGTGTCGCCCCGGCCGTCAAAAGCGCTTTATTCATTTCCGTCACACCAGCATCGTCAAATCCATCTGCGAGCAGCACCGCTATCTTGCGCGTCTTGATTGTATTCTTCGGGAAATTCGGGTTATCTACCATGCGCAACGCTGGAGAACTTTCGATCGTCTGGGCTACGCGTTGTGGTTGAAACTTCCGCGGATCAGCACCGCCGGGAATGCTCATGTTCATAGGTTTATCGAGCTTTGCCGGTACGCTTAAGCCCAGACCTTCCGCGACATTATTCGCAAGGCCCTTGTCCACCTGCGCCAGCAGTCCAAGCATCCGCTCTCTGATAGCGGGCGTTTCGAGCTTTCCCAACTCAAAGCGCAGCGCCCGAATAATATGGCCCTTCTCAGGCTCAGACTGGCTGTTAAAGAACAGGGTTGCCTGACTGAAATGGTCGAAGAAACTCGCGCTCCGCGCACGGATTTTCTGCGCGTCGATCCTTTCGGCGTAGCTGGTAAAACCACCCATATCTACGCCAGCTTGAAAGGGGCAGCCTCCTCTAAGAGTGTTTGGCTCGTAACTCGTCTGTCCACGGTTCACCGTTTGTCGCATAAAACCATCGCGCTGGTTATTGTGCACGGGTGCAATCGGACGGTTGATCGGGATCTCGTGGAAGTTTGGCCCACCCAGGCGAATCAACTGGGTATCCGTGTAGGAGAACAGCCGACCTTGCATCAGTGGATCGTTTGTGAAATCAATACCGGGCACCACGTTACCTACGTGAAAAGCGACTTGCTCTGTCTCCGCAAAAAAGTTGTCCGGATTGCGATTAAGAATCAACTTCCCTATGCGACGCACCGGAACAATCTCTTCGGGAATAATCTTTGTCGGATCAAGCAGATCGAAATCGAAGCTGTGCTCGTCTTTCTCTTCGACAATCTGCACGCCCAACTCCCACTCAGGAAAATCGCCATTTTCAATGGCTTCCCAAAGATCACGGCGATGAAAGTCGGGATCTTTTCCGGAAATCTTCTGCGCTTCGTCCCAGACCACAGCGTGCAGGCCAAGCAGTGGCTTCCAGTGAAACTTTACAAAACGGGCCTTCCCTTTTTCATTAATAAACCGGAAGGTATGAACACCAAAACCCTCCATCATCCGGAAGCTCCTGGGAATCGCGCGATCGGACATTACCCACATAATCATGTGCATTGATTCCGGCATTAGCGAAATGAAATCCCAGAACGTGTCGTGCGCTGATGCCGCCTGCGGGATTTCATTGTGTGGCTCGGGCTTGACGGCGTGGACGAGGTCTGGAAACTTGATAGCGTCCTGAATAAAGAAAACTGGAATGTTATTGCCGACAATGTCGAAGTTCCCTTCTTCCGTGTAGAACTTGACTGCGAAACCACGCACGTCGCGCGCGAGATCGGTCGAGCCACGGGAACCTGCAACCGTCGAGAAGCGCACAAATACCGGAGTTTTGACCGAAGGATCCCCGAGAAATCCCGCCTTTGTGTACTGAGCCATCGACTCGTATACCTGAAAATAACCATGTGCCGCCGAGCCACGCGCATGAACAACTCTTTCGGGAATGCGCTCATGATCGAAGTGTGTAATCTTCTCGCGAAGGATGAAGTCTTCGAGTAAGGTCGCGCCACGCTCGCCCGCTTTGAGCGAGTTCTGATTATCGTTTATACGAACGCCCTGATTGGTGGTAAGGAATTCGCCGCCGCTGTCCTCGGTATTCTTTTGCAGGTCGGCTATCTTCGCGTCGTTGTTCCGCGGATCAAGTCTAGCGTCGGTCCGCGCTTCTTTTTGTTGCGTTGATTTCTTCGTTACGTCGCCACCTCGGCTGCCGGGAGGCTGCGGCGCCGCGGAGCTTGGTCCGCTCCCGGTTCTGATGGCTTTAGCCTTGCTCGCTACTTTTTTGGTGGTCCCTTGGTCTTTCCCTTTGATCGCTTTCTTGGTGGCCATTGTTTTCCCCTTTGTGCGTGATAATTTCGATCTCGTGCAGTTAGCCACGTGGACACGCGGCATGCTTGAGTAAGCGCTCCCTGGAGTCCGCAGCGACCTACCTGGCCTCGCAGCTTCACAGAGAGAAGAATTCCAGTTCTTTTTTTAGGTTTGGTTCCTCGGCGCCCAAAGCGCCAAATGTATAGGCTGGGCCATCGGCCCAGGAACATGGGTTGAAGCTACCTACCGCTGAGAGCGCGAAATGGATATTGGAGGTAGCAACCACTACTATTTCGGTCGACACTCCTATTTCGCCCAGTGCTTGGAAACTCGTCAACCCTTATCCATGGGCTATTAC
>JALYTI010000094.1 GCA_030854375.1 Acidobacteriota bacterium
CGGATCGCATAACTTCATCGTCCTCAATATCTACCCTTACGTCAGCGGGCACCTGCTCATTGTTCCTTATGAGCACGTCGGTGAACTAGACGCGGCCACCAGGAAAACAACCGACGAATTAATGGATCTGACCAAGCGCTGCCAAACCGTGCTTCGCGAAGTGTACCAGCCCAATGGTTTCAACGTAGGCATGAACCTCGGCGAGTCGGCCGGCGCCGGAATTGTCGACCACATTCATATTCACATATTGCCGCGCTGGACCGGGGACACAAACTTCATGACTACGATAGCTAACACGCGCGTTATCCCTGAAGATCTCGCCAGCACTTACCAGAAGCTGCGCGTAAAGTTTTGATGCTTAGACCTGCTGAAGTTGCTGAGTAGGTTCTATGCCGGAGTGGCGATATGCGGTCTATAAGGCAGTAATGATTTTCCATTTCTCATTTCAAATTTTTCATTTCTCATTTGTGAGTTTGCAAAGGCCAGATAACTCTTACTGACCTGTTTTCGGAGTCAAATGAAAAATGAAAAATTTGAAATGAGAAATGGAAAATCACCATTCACTACGATTCAGTTCAATAGCTTTTCCAGTCAGCGTTTTGCAACCTTGCGACTAATAGCTTCGTCTTCGACTTCGCCGGCCTTGTTTATGGGAATGTCCGAGGGACGGCTGTAAGTAATACCGCGCTCTTCACTGTCCAGCTGCCCCGATGGCAATGCCGACAATGGTCCGGTTACGCGGGGCGGATTAAAACCAGGATAATCGATTCGCGCATGGTAGATGGCGGTTAAGGCGCCGATCACAGCTTCACGAATCGTGGTTAGCTCCTTGAGCGATAAGTCGCACTCATCTAGTTGTCCGTCACTGATTATGGCATCGACGATCTTAACTACGATGGAGCGAATGTTCTCCGGATCGGGACGGGCCAGGGATCGAGCCGCAGCCTCGCAAGAATCAGCCAGCATCATGATGGCAGCCTCTTTGAACTGTGGTTTTGGACCCGGATACCGGAAATCTTTCTCATCAATCACTTCACCGGGTTTAAGTTGACTCTGAGCCTTGCGGAGAAAGAAATGTAACGTACGCGTGCCGTGATGTTGCGGAATAAAGTCGGCGATCTTCTTCGGCAGACCAATTTCCTTTGCCAGCTTCGTGCCGTAGGTGACGTGACTTGTGATAATCCGGGCGCTTTGCGAAGGGCGCATGTGATCGTGAGGATTCTCGCCTTGCTGATTTTCAACAAAGTATTCTGGCGCCGCGACCTTGCCTATATCGTGATAGAGGGCACCAATACGAGCCAGCAGCGGATTCGCTCCCACGGCTCGACAGGCATCTTCGGCAAGTTGGCCCACGGCATGTGAATGCTGATTGGTGCCCGGCGCGCGCAGTGCCAGTTGGCCCAACACTGGCAGGTCGGCATTGGAAAGTTCGAGCAGCTTGACGTCCGTAAGAATACCGAAAACTGATTCGTTTATCGGCAAGCCACCGGCAGCAAAGATTGCCGTTAGCAACCCGCCGGCAAAACCGCAAGCGAGTGCCAGCAGCATTGTGTTCAGCGTAAAAGCATGTTCGGCATAAGCGATTAATGCGAGAGCCATTAAAGCGTTGACGGCGCCGACAAACAACCCCGCAAGTGTCACGGATTGTCGCTCGCGGTATCTACCAATCCCGTAGACGGCAGCGGCACACGAAATCATCGCGTAAAGCGCGTTTTGTATTCCGGTAGGTGCGAGCATGCCGGCGAATAGAGCAGTGACGATTCCAGTAAGAAAAGCAAGCTGTGTATCAACCAGCATGACAACTAGTAGAGAAGCGGCTGCGAAGGGAATCGCAAAGTTCCAAAGCGTCGCATCGTTAAAGGGCGCAGTCTTCATCCCGTTTGCAACACTATCGCTGAGCGCGAAGCCAATTCTCATTAACACAGTCTCTACAACTATCGCTGAACCCACGAGGGCAAATGCTCGTCTCTTCGAGAGGGACAATGCCGCTGCAGTGCTTCTATGTTCAGTGAACTTCCACACGGCCCAATAAACAGCAAACACGATCACCAGCAGACCAATCAGATTGTGCCAGGGACGCCCAGCGTGGCCACTGCCTTTTATGGCAGCAAACTGCGCAAGCATTAACGGCGTTACACTATCTCCTTCCCGTGCGATACTCTGATTTCGTTTGATCGAGATAGTCACCAGTGGGATCTTATTAGCTTCCGTTTCACGCGATGTAGCTGTAGCAGTTTGATCAAGCACAACGTTCGGACGAAGAAGAGGGAGTATTGCAGCTACCAGAGCGGATTTTTGTTCTTGCGACCATCCGGGAAGATCAAGGAGCTTTAGTTCGAGTTCCTGTCGCGCTCCGCTCAAGGAAAGCATTCGCGTTCGCGGCGCTGGCATAATCATTTGTCCCGACGGATTGCGAACATCAACCAGCACGATTTCCTGATTCAAGCGCTCAGCTTCCGCGTCGTCGTAGATGTATTTGTCACCAACCTCGCGAATCAGACCGGCAAGTCGATCGAGCTCATCATTATTAAAGTTGTGCGCGATAATCGCGCGAGCAACGCCAACTCCGCCTTCGCCCGTCCATGTCAACGTATTTCCGGGCTTCTTCGATTCGACCTGTCGCTTTAGATCGTCCCAGGCGGCACGAAAACTTCGGGCAGAACTTTCGCCGCGAGTAGAATCGAAATTAAAAATCGGGCGGGTAGCCTGACGCGCGGCATTGCGTCGTCTCTCTGTTTCGGCGATATCGATCCCGCTGATATCAGCGTGAGCTACGACGCTGCCTCTTACTACTTCGCCCTCTCGATAATCCGCGGACACGCCCGACGAATAGTTGGTGATTAATAGCGGGACGGTTACCACCACAAGAAATCCAAACCCAATGAGGAAACGAGTTCCGGGTTCGAACACCTTGAACGGACGCACGACGTATTGCGCTAACATGTCGCGCGCACGACTTAGCGGAGTCGTAAATCGGGGACGAAGTGCCATATGGTTTAGGCTATACGCGAGATAAGGTCTGGATTAAATGCCTTCTTGCCGTCTCTCAAACCCAGATCCTGCGAAAGCATCTCTCCTAACCTCTCCAACAGGGGCGGCAAGGTTGCCTTGTTTGTTGCGGAAATAGTTACGACCTCGCGATGGCCACCCTGACCAAGCTGTCGTGAAAGCGCTTGAAGCGTATCGGGATCCACAAGGTCCGCTTTGTTCAAGGCGAGGATTGAAGGAACTTGCGCAAGATGGAGTTCCTCCAGAATTCTATCCACGGATTGAATTTGCTGTGACCAACGGGGGTTCGAAATGTCTACGAGATGGATCAGCAGCTTGCTGTCGCTGATCTCTTCCAGGGTTGCGCGAAACGCAGAAAGAAGGCCGGGTGGCAGATCGCGAATAAAACCAACCGTGTCGTTGACGATTATCTCCTGCTCCCGCGGCAGCCGCAGCCTTCGCGAAGTCGGATCGAGCGTGGCAAACATCCGTTGTTCCGCGCGAACGTCGCTATTCGTCAGAACATTCAACAGAGTAGATTTGCCTGCGTTTGTATAGCCAACAATCGAAACAACCGGAAGGTTATTCCGGGTTCGAACTTTCCGGCGTTCGTGCCGCCGCAATCGATGAGATTCGATCTCTTTCTCCAGGCGGGTAATGCGATCGCGAACGCGGCGACGGTCCATCTCAAGCTTCGTTTCACCGGGCCCCCGGCCTCCAATCCCGCCCGCAAGCCGGGAGAACGCTGAATCCTGCCCGGCGATGAGTCGCGGCAAAAGATATTTCAATTGGGCAAGCTCGACCTGAATCTTGCCTTCACTCGACTGGGCCCGTTGGGAAAAGATATCGAGGATAAGTTGCGAGCGATCAATGATTTTCAAGTCGGTTGCTTCGGAGAGCGATCTCACTTGCGCTGGGGTCAGCTCACGGTCAAATACCAGCATATCCGCGCCCAGCTGAAGCGACCGGATAAGGAGTTCATCAAGCTTTCCTCGACCGAGCACAGTTCTGGGATCGATTGCCTGCCGTCGTTGAATAACTTTGTCCTGCACCACAACGCCGGCGGAATTCGCCAGTTCCTGAAGTTCGGCCATAGATTCTTCGGCGTCCGCAATCGGACCAGAAGTCACTCCCACCAGAATCGAACGGTCTTTAAGTGCGTCTTGTCGCGAAACACGTCGATTTCGCGTCATCTCTTCTTCGAGCGAATTTATGAGGGAGAGAAAATCGACATCAATCTGGGAAGCCATTTTTGGCGCAAGAAAACCATAAGGCTCGGCTTTACTTCCAGGTTGTACTTCATCGGGAGTTCTCGGTAACAAATGCGCAATATTCAACAAGCCCGGCAAGCCATCAGTCGGGTTGACGGCGATGGCTACCATCAAATCCAATCGCAACAATGCCAGGTCAGTGAGGTCATCCTGAGTCAGACCCTCACCTCGGAGATGAGTGTGTACGCAGCGAAGACCTCGAAAACGATCCACTGCTACACGCGTGCGTTTGAAATCCGGAAGTTCGATCCCCTTATTGTCGCCGATCATTACAAACTCGACGTGGCCGCTGCGATCGATGAGAGCACCGATCTGCCTCCTTGTCTCATGGGATAATTCAGCTAGTTGGCGTGCGAATTCAGGTGTGACAATCTGGTCAGGAGCGATGCGCCTGGTGTAGAGCTTTTCTATACGCCGAAGTTGATTAGGCTTTAGGCCAGCAGTATTTCCTAAAACGTCTTTGATAGTTTTCTCCCTCCGTTCACACGGTTTTCAAAGCTCGACGTCCAAGTCGAAAACCTGGCGAGTGGTTACCGCCGACATTTTGTTTCGGGCTGAGGTTACAGGAGGAGTGCTGCGAGCAGTGGGTTTCCGACGCCGGGGAATCTGTTTCGATGTTGCTCTGCGATATCGCTTCGCTTAGTCGCTTGAGCATTACTATAGGTTCATTGGCTGACTTCTTACTCCCTAAAACAAAGCCGACAATTCCCGAAGCCGCCTTTTAGAGCCCTGATTATACCACAGCGGCCGGGGCAGTAGCCCGACCATCAGGGAGGGCGTCGTTGCTAGGGACACTCTAAGCGGCGCCGTGATTGGTGACGACGCCCTCCCTGATGGTCGGGCTACTGCCCCGGCCCCACCCGCTACCGGGTGGTGGTAATGACTTCATTCGTCCGATCGTCGTACTAACCGCAATGACTGCGAATTAGACAGCACCGTATGCTCGTCGTATGATGAAAAGCCTACAGGATCCATAGAATTCAACGCGCCAAGGATCGGGTTGGTGTTCCCCTGTTAAAGCTAATAAATGAGCAAAGTGGCAAAAATTCTTCGTATTGATCCGCTCTACGCCATTCCAGGCGCGGAAGTCACGATCGACTGCGACGATCTGGACACTATCGATCCCACGCTATCCGCAGTTTGGTTTGGCGACGAGCGCGCGCCGATAGTAGCGATGTCTCCCAAACGAGTGCTGGCGATCGTACCTGAGCTCAAGCTGAGCGGCAGCGTCGAAGTTAGCCTTGAAAGTGGTGGAGTTCGAAGCCAGCCGATGAGTCTGGTAGTTGGAAAGCGGATAGCCGAAGATCTTCATCCAGTGGCCAATCCTGCGTTCGATCCGGACGATGGGTCGCTTTTTGTGACTCGCTCAGGCTCGCGAGGCGAGCAATTGCCGGTGACTCTTTTCCGCATCGACATTAGTGGCGAAGTTACCGAGTTCTCGGGCGACATAATAAATCCCACGGGAATTGCCTTTGATAGCACGGGGCAGATGTTCGTCAGCAGTCGCATGGATGGCACGGTCTATCGCATCACACCTTTCAAGGAGGCAGTGCCTTTTGTAAGAAATCTTGGAGTAGCTACCGGAATAGCATTCGATCAATCAGACACGATGTACGTTGGCGATCGCACGGGCACAATTTACAAGGTCAATGGTATCGGCGAAGAGAGTCCGTGGGCTCAGCTTGAACCGTCGGTCTCGGCGTATCACCTGGCGGTTGGGCCCGACGACGCGCTGTACGTGAGCGGACCAACGGTTGCCAGCTTTGATTCGGTGTTGCGGCTCAATGATAACGGAGAGGCGAGCGTGTTTTATAAAGGACTGGGACGACCACAGGGACTGGCCTTCGATGAAGAAGGAAATCTTTATGTGGCAGCCTCGCTCCGCGGCCGGCGAGGAATCGTTCGCATAACGTCAGATGGGAGCAACGCTGAGATATTTGCCGCGGGAATGAATCTCGTCGGAGTGGCCTTTAGTTCGACCGGTGATCTGGCGATGGTTTCGACGGATTCAGTCTATAGCCTTGGTTTGGGGAATCAGTAGTTTATTGATTTGACAGGCGGCGATCCCTGCTTGGCTGGCGCTTTGTGTTGAAGTATCGTGAACAAGTTTATGTCCGTTACCTTTGTGTTCTGGAGAGATTAGTTGGAAAACGGCTCCAAGTTGATCGGTGAGTTCGTTCTAAGCATGGTTGCGTTTCTGTTCTCCGCCTCTGTGCACGAATCAGCACATGCGTGGACGTCAAGTTACTTTGGCGACGATCTTGCCCGTTCGCAGGGTCGGATAAGTCTGAATCCGTTGGTGCACATCGATCCCATCGGCACGTTGTTATTTCCGGCTATTGCATTTTTCACACATGTGCCGCTAATTGGTTGGGCAAAGGCGACGCCGGTAAACCCTCTGCAGTGGCGTAACAAGCGAGTTGCGAATTTTTGGGTATCGGCAGCGGGCGTAATCTGCAATTTCATTATGGCGATCATCGCGGGCATAGCGATTCGTCTACTCTATAGTTCCGGTGTCATTATCATAGGACCAGAGGGCCTCGCGCCGGCAATGACAAACTCCATCATAGCGATTGGCGCAGTTAGCCTTCTCCAGACTTTTTTTAGTTTGAATGTTGTATTAGGCGTTTTCAATCTACTCCCCGTACCTCCGCTCGACGGAAGCGGGATTCTCAGCAGCGTTTTGCCCAGTAGTTTTGAGTCGGGGATCCAGCAGTTGCATCAGTTTGGTTATTTGTTACTGTTTATCGCCGTATTTACGGGGGTCGTAGGAAAGATACTGGGTTTCTTCATCCCGTTAGCCTGGGCCGTGGTTTTCCTCGGCGCATACTAAATGAAAAGAATTTTTAGCGGCGCACAGCCGACCGGCAACGTCCATCTGGGAAACTATCTCGGGGCTTTGCGTAACTGGGTTGCACTGCAGCACGATTACGAAAGCTTTTTCTGCATCGTTAATCTGCACGCTATTACTAACAGACAAGACCCAAAACTGCTGGCTGAGAAAACAAGAGACCTCGCCAGGATTTATCTGGCAGTCGGCATTGATCCGAAGCTTTCAACAATTTTCATTCAATCAGATGTCGCCGAACACGCCGAGCTGACGTGGATTCTTAATTGCGTC
>JALYTI010000095.1 GCA_030854375.1 Acidobacteriota bacterium
GCCTTTACCAGGCGTCACGCCCCCCACAACATTGGTTCCGTATTCAACCATCTGTTTGGTATGGAATGTACCTTCTTTGCCGGTGATTCCCTGCACCGTTACGCGCGTGTTTTTATCGACCAGGATACTCATGATTAGTAGGTATGAACCGCCGGTCAGGACGCGTACAGACGCCCGACCCTATGAGAGGCTTTCCAGCCTCGGCGAGCCTTCCCTTACGGTCGGGCTCTGCTTGTTTCTGATTGGAAAGCTGCTCACTTTACAGCGATGGGTGACGAAAGTTCAAACTGCTCGTCCCGCTCTTTCACTTTCTTCCGACGCCCATAACCAAAGAACACGATGAGAGCCGGGACAATCAAGGCCAGATTTCGCAGCGCCGTCTTCACGCCTAACTGGCTTCCGATGATATTCCCAAAGCAACCGCACTCGAGCGGCTCTCCATGTAAGACATAGACGTAGTAGAGCGCGTAACCACTAAAGCCGATCAGTATGGCGGCCGACAATAGCGCGCCAAGACGAACCGTGCGCGGAATTAGAAGAAGTGTGGCTGTGACAAGCTCGACTGCAACTACTGCCACTGTCACCGGCCACATCCAACGAGCGTAATTGAATCCCGATGCGCTGAGAAGCTCGCTCACGTTTGTGGCAAACGTTTTGATGATTGCGAGTTTTGCCCCGGCTGTAAAAAGAAAGAGAGCAGCCAAACCAAAACGGCTGACCAAAACAATGATACGGAATAATTTCTTGCGGTCCATGCTCGTGTCCCGGCTCGTATCCGGCTCGTATCCCGCGAGTTTGCGGCTTGCCGCCCCTGACATGCGGCTTTGCGGCGACGAGTATGCGGCTTTGCCGCTGCGCAGTGCGGTAAGGCTATGCCTGACCGGACGTACTCTAGTAGAAGAGGCTCCGCCTCGGACGCCGGGCCGAGGCATAGCCTCGGTGGGTATTCGGAACCACGGAAAGGCGCAGCCTTTCCGCACTGCAGGGCGGCAAAGCCGCTATTTCTGCCTGGGCTATTTCTGCCTGGGCTATTTCTGCCTGGGCTATTTCTGCCTCGGCTGCTTTCTGGCCAGGGCGTTTTACGCCGCGAGACTCACAACCTTTTCGGCGGCGTCCTTCATTCCGTTTGCGACAGTGAAGTTCAAGCCTGAATCACGAATTACCCGCTGGCCCTCTTCAACATTTGTTCCTTCCAGGCGCACCACCACAGGGACTTTTATTCCAAGTTTCTTCGCCGCTTCTACCACACCGCGCGCGACCATGTCGCAACGAACGATGCCACCGAAGATGTTTATTAAAACTGCCTGCACGTTTTCGTCGGCAAGCAAAATGCGAAAGGCCGCTTCAACTCTTTCTTGCGAAGCGCCACCACCGACGTCGAGGAAGTTTGCCGGCTCGCCTCCCGCGAGTTTAATGATGTCCATGGTAGCCATCGCGAGTCCAGCGCCGTTTACCATACATGCGATGTTGCCGTCGAGCTTGATGTAGTTGAGATCGAATTTTGATGCTTCAATCTCCAACGGTTCCTCTTCGTTAAGATCGCGTAAGTCCAGAAATTCTTTATGGCGAAACATCGCGTTGTCGTCGAAGTTCACCTTCGCATCGAGCGCAATCAGCCTCTTGTCTTTAGTCAAGAGGAATGGGTTTATTTCCAGCAATGACGCGTCCATCTGTTCATATGCAGCGTAGAGCGACTGCATGAATTTCACGGCCTGGCCAATCAGATCAGATCCGATACCCAACCCAAACGCCAGCTTGCGCGCCTGAAAAGATCGAAAACCTACGGCCGGATCAATAGTCTCTTTCAAGATCTTTTCCGGCGTCTTGGAAGCAACCTCTTCAATGTCCATGCCGCCGGCACCTGAAGCCATGAAGACGGGCCGTCCCGATGCACGATCTAGAACAATACCAAGGTAGAACTCCTTGTCGATGGGCAGCCCCTCTTCTATCAGAAGCACGCGCACTTCACGGCCCTCTGGTCCCGTCTGATGGGTAACCAGTTTCATGCCCAGCATCTGCCGCGCAATTTCCCGCGCTTCGTCCGCGCTCTTCGCGAGCTTCACGCCGCCGCCTTTGCCTCGTCCACCTGCGTGGATCTGAGCTTTCACCACAACGATGTCGGTGCCGAGCTCTTTTGCCGCCTGGTACGCCTCTTCCGGCGATCGAGCAACTAAACCTCGTGGCACCGGAACGCCATACTTCCTCAGTAGTTCCTTGCCCTGATACTCATGAATTTTCATGTCATAGCCTCGAAGGTCTCGAAGTCTCGAAGTCTCGAAAGATCGAAAACGCCTTTTCGCTAAAATGGTTTTCGGTTGGAGCGCAAGGAGTTTAGCCGTACAAAAGAGATGACTGCAAGCGTTAGTAGGTGCAGAATGTTCCCATGCTGCGTCTGGAGGTGTTGCAATGAGCACCGTTACGGTCACTTCTCTTTCAAACTTAAAGAACGAAGTTCGATACGGCGATAACCACACGTTTATTACGGACGAGCCGTTGTCGGCAGCGGGTGAAGACGCGGGCCCGGATCCTTACACTCTGCTGCTCGCTGCACTTGGCAGTTGCATCTCGATGACTACGACGCTGTACGCGAGAAGGAAGGCCTGGCCTCTCGAACGAGTGACGGTGCGCCTGCGCCATGAGAGGATTCATTCGGCTGATTGCGTCGAATGCATGCTCGCCAAAGATGGATACGTGCATCGCATCCAACGCTCAGTTACGTTCGAAGGAAATCTGGACGAAGAACAAAAGGCGCGTCTTCAGGAGATTGCGCACAAGTGTCCCGTGCACAAAACGCTTACTTCGGAAATTGTGATCACTGATTGGAAGGACGCGGCGACAAAATAAGATTAATCCGCAGATTACGCAGATTACGCAGATTTCACAGATTAAGTTGGGCATGAAAGCTCAAGGTTTCTACGCGACTCAATGTCTTAACTTCTAACTCTGTTTTGTAACCTGTGTAATCTGCGGATAAATATTGCTCGAGGTTTTAGCGGGAACTTTCGTCCTTACAGGTTGTCTAAAGCCACGACGAACGTCGAAGGCAAGTCGAAAGCTGCCTAATTTCTGTTCCCGAGGAGATTGAACTGTGAATGTCAACAAAATGGCGGGCTATTGTCTGATCGTCTTTGGTCTAATCAATGTGCTCCAGGAAATCCATCTGAGAACCGTCGCAAAAGGCCAACCGGGTATCGGCTTTGCGCTGACCACTTCAATCTTATTCACCGCCGGCGCCGTGTTGCTGTGGCGTCGCAGAATTCGTGAGAATCTGGCTAAGGCGCGCGAAAGTAAGATCAAGTAAGTTTCGCAAACATGCAAAAAGGGCTCTCAATCAGAATTGATTGAAAGCCCTTAAAACTGGTCGGGACGCCGAGATTCGAACTCGGGGCCTCACCCACCCCAAGGGTGCGCGCTACCAGGCTGCGCCACGTCCCGTCAAATCTCTATTAGTATCTCTACAAAAACCCTGTAACGCAAACTGCACTTGATAACGCAAACTGCTAGTTGCGAATCAAGGGGAGGCGACACCGCTTCCAACGCAAACCAACAGTTTGGGCTCCGACGCTTTATCTTGGTTTGGAATTCTGAGATCCCTTCTCCAGCAGGGAAAGGAGCTCACGCAACTCGGACGCGACTTGCCGCAGCGCTTTTCGATCTTCAGCAGTCTTCATTCCTGAACTTGATTGTGCGGCCGCTGCCTTTGACGCTCCTCGCACTGACGCAGTTAGTAATGCGCCTTGCTCCGAATCGTCTCCGCCACCTTCCGACGAAACAACTTTCAGTTTACCCCCGGCTCGCAAGTCGTTTGCGAGTCTCTTCTTAGCCCCGGCAATCGTGTATTGGTCTTCGTAGAGCAGCTCTTTGATTCGGAGCGCTATTTCGACGTCGCGCTTTCGGTACACTCTTTGTCCCGCACGGTTTTTTTGCGGGGCAAGCATCGGAAACTCCGACTCCCAATAACGCAAGACGTGAGCTTGCACTCCGGCCAGTTCACAGACCTCACCAATCTTGAAGAAGAGTTTTTCAGGTATGGCTACGGCAGGACGACCCATAATGCGACGAACTATCGACGAAAGTTCTTCATGGCGAAAATTACCAACTGGAAATAAAAGGAGACTGATTGCGAGTTTACCAGCAGCCCGGTGAGCCGACATGTTACTGCGAGGCGTTTGGCGTGTCAATACTTACACTTAGCCAGTCTTAGTTAAAACTGATTCTTTAAGGTATCGCCTAAAGGTCCGCCGGCGATAACCTTACATAAGCATAAGGTCTTACGAACCGGAGACTTGCTAGACTGGCTTTCGTGGCCACGCTATAATCCGCGTTCATCCAATTTCCGCCGCCATGATCGAAGGATAATTTCCCATAGTGACCACGTCGCCAATCGTTTTCCGCCTCGCCTCACGGCTCGATGATATTGGTTTTTCTGACATCGTAAGTATCCGAAACCGGATCATGAAACTGCGTGACAAAGGCGCCACCGTCTACCAGTTTGAGGGCGGTGAGCCTTACATGCATACGCCGGACTTTGTGAAGGAAGCAATGGTGCGGGCGCTGGCTGAGAACAAAACTCGTTATGCTCCTTCATCAGGTATCCCCGAGTTGCGCGCTGCGATTGCGGATAAGGTGCGGAGCAAGAACGGCATTCCTGCGCAATCTGCGGACGTGATAGTTCTCAACGGAGGCATGCAGGGATTATTTGGCGCGTTTCAGTCGGTTGTAAATCCGCGCGATGAGGTGCTGGTCTTTTCACCGTTCTGGACGCCTATCAAAGATCTGATTGCTCATAGCGAAGGCAAGACAGTTCTGGTCCCGACGAAAGAGGCACGTGAGCAGGGTTTTGATAAGACGTTGGCTCACTACGCCACGGAACGCACGAGAGCCATCTACTACAACACTCCCCAGAATCCTACCGGCATTGTCTTTACTGCAGACGAGGCGCACGCAGTGTCGCGGTTTGCGCAAGAACGAGATCTGATCGTCATCGCTGACGAAGCTTACGAGGATCTGGTTTACGACGACTCACATTATTCGATTGCCTCGATCGAAGGGATGTTTGAGCGCACGATCACTGTATTCACTCTTTCCAAATCCTATGCGATGACTGGCTGGCGGCTGGGATACACAGTTGCGACTGAACCATGGATGACCGGCTTGCGCAAAACAACTCTCTATTCATCAAACGGAGTTTCTACGCCCACGCAATGGGCGGCCCTGGCAGCCTTCACGACTGAATCCGACATGCTGGAAATAAATCGCATTGCCTATCAGAAGCGGCGCGACTTACTCCTGGCAGGTCTCAATGAGCTTGGTCTTCTTTGTGAAAAACCCGCGGGCGCTTTCTACGCTTTCCCGGATGTCTCACGCGTAAGTAAGGACAGTCGGGAAGCTGCCGAGATATTGCTCGAACGTGCGCAGGTTGCTACCGTTCCCGGCGTCGTCTTCGGTGAACACGGCGAGGGCCATCTGCGTTTTTCCTTCTCCACGTCAATCGAAACCATCGAAGCCGGCCTCGATTCACTTCGTCGAAATCTTTAGAGTTAAACCGTAAGGTTGCTGCTCCCGTAGCGGGGCAGTAGCCCGACCATTAGGGAGGGCGTCGCCACTGGACAGTCAAAGCTGATTAATAGCGAGATGCGCGATGAAGTGAGTGGCCGACGCCCTCCCTAATGGTCGGGCTACTGCCCCGCTACGGGAGCAAGAAGGAATGTACTCTGAACTCCACACTCCGCTTATCTCCCCTCCCCGCAAGCGGGGAGGGGTTGGGGGTGGGGTTGGTGGAAGGCGCCCAACCTCTCCCCCCTACCCCCTCTCCGCTCGCGGAGAGGGGGAATACAAAATGAGCGAATTCGATTTAATAGAATGGCTAAAGCTTCGTGCTGAACGGACGGATACTGCTGCCTCGTCGTTCACACTTCCTGGTTCATCTCTCATACGCGGCATCGGGGATGACGCCGCTGTCATGCGCACAGAGATTGGCAAAAACACTGTCGTCACAACCGATCTGCTTGTAGAGGAAATAGACTTTCGCCGCGATACTACGCGCCCGGACTTACTTGGGCATAAAGCCCTGGCAGTTTCCCTTTCCGACATCGCCGCCATGGGCGCGTGCCCGCGCTGGGCGCTGATATCGATCGGCGTTCCCGAAGACGTCTGGAGTTCTGAATTCATCGATGCCTTTTACGAAGGGTTCTTCAGATTAGCCGACCTCTACAAGGTGACCCTTATTGGCGGCGACGTTTCGCGCACTCCTGATCGAATTGTTATCGACTCAATCGTCATCGGCGAAAGCATAAAGGGAGGCGCGATATTTCGCTCGGGCGCAGAACCCGGCGATCAAATCTTCGTGACCGGGTATTTGGGCGACGCCGCTGCGGGTCTTCGTCTAATAGAGCAAGGCGTCCGGCTGCAGCCACAAACGACGAGCCCACCGGTCGCTTCTGCGGTTGGTCGGCGACCGAGAGAACGCTCAATCGATCACCTGCTTCTCCGCCATCTGCAACCTGAGCCTCGCGTGGGATGGGGGCTGTTAATTGGAGACAAGCAACTAGCCACGGCAATGATCGACATCAGCGATGGACTATCTTCAGATCTCAATCATCTTTGTCGTGAAAGTAAGGTAGGAGCGCTTGTTGATGCATCACGGATTCCAATTGACCACCTTGTGACTGAACTCTGCGGACGTCGCGCCCTGGATCCGCTAATGCTTGCGCTGCACGGCGGCGAAGATTTCGAATTGCTCTTTACTGTTAAAGCGGAGAACGTCGCGAAACTACCGACACGTGTTGATGGCGTTTCGGTCACTCGAATAGGCGAGATAACCAGCGCATCGAGCGGAATTCGGATCGCCGAAGGTTCCAAGGTTTGGAATCTTGAACCAGGCGGCTGGGAACATTTCAAAGGCCAGAGAACAGAGGACAGAAGACAGGGAACTGAGAACTGATTTTCCATTTCATATTTGGCATTTCTCATTTGTCATCTCTGATTTTTCCTCCCTCTGAAGTTAGATTTATTCATGTCGGCCTCGCGGGTGTCCACCATGGACTTTTCAGTTTGAGCGTAGCCTCGTCAATCACCGACGGGATCTCGGTAACACCAATGAAACTCCTCAATGACAAATGAGAAATGACAAATATGAAATGGAAAATCAGTTCTCAGTTCTCAGTTCTCTATCCTCTGTCTTCTGTCCTCTGTTCTCTGGTTTGACTCACAACAAATCCTTACCTAGACTCCACAAGTTGCGCGTCCTTGAATCTCCAAGGGCGCGTATCTTCTAATACGAACAGAATGCTTAGATTTCGCAACACATTAACCGGACGAATAGAAGAGTTTCGCCCACTGA
>JALYTI010000579.1 GCA_030854375.1 Acidobacteriota bacterium
GTGAACAAGTCCGTGAAACGGACGACTGACCAAAAAGGCCCGCCACGTGGTTGCGTAGGGCGGACAATGTTCCCTGTCGGTAAATTTATCTTAACAAGGTCTCTCGAACTGGCTCCGTCCCGTAGATCGCGGTAGGACTGCCAGTTACCCGACAGCCCCCGCACAGACCCCGGCGTGCGGTTTTCCCGCACCGGGTTCTTCGTGAATACTCGCTGCCGCATGAAGACTCAAGCGCGCGCAGCTACCAAACAGGATTTCGGACGCCCGATGATTCGCGGTCGTGCTAGTTGAAAGTGCTGCCGCAGTGCGAAGTAGCCTTCCCAGGTATAACTGGGGCGCTGGCTCCGCCGATTCAGCCACTTGAAATGCAACCGTTGCAACTGGTGATAGAACTCCTTCAAGCTTTCGTAATTGCCGTTGACTCCGTAATAGTTATAGTACCCACGGAGCTTGGCGTTTAGCTGCTTGAACTGCTCTCGCACCCGTCGATGGCGATTCTGCTTACACCATTCGGCTGCCCGTTTGAGGGAGCTGCGAAACTTCTTTCGCGCGGTGCGCCGCTTCAGACGATGTTTGCCCTGACGGTCTTTGCCCCAACGAAATTCGAAGCCCAGAAAGTCGAAGCTGGTAGCTCCGCCGCCGTATCGACTAAACGGTATCACCCGTGTCTTTGCCGCCGACAGCGCCAGTTCGAACTTCCGCAAACGTTCCTCCAGCTCACCATGAAAGCGATGCGCATCTTCTTCCCGCTCGAAACCGCAGACAAAATCATCTGCGTATCGAATCAGGAACGCCCCGCTGCTGTGGCGCTGGAACACTTTCACGAACCACAAATCGAGCGCGTAGTGCAGGTACACATTCGCTAAGATTGGAGAGATGATGCCGCCCTGCGGTGTCCCACCTTCCGGCCTCAGCACTTGTCCATCTGTGTCCAGCACTCCGGCTTTCAACCACTTCTTGATCAAGCGTAGTATCGCCTGGTCATCAATCCGCTCCGCCAGCATCCGCATCAACCATTCGTGCGAGATGTTGTCGAAGAATCCTTTGATGTCCGCTTCCACCACGTAGTGATAGTTCCCAAACTGCAGCTTCACTGTTAGCTGGTCCACTGCTGTCAGGGCTCCCACTCGTGGTCGATACCCGTAACTGCATGTCAGAAAGTCCTGCTCGTAGATTGCTTCGAGCACTCGCTTTACTGCCAATTGCAGCAGCTTGTCTTCGATGGCTGGTATTCCCAGCGGGCGCTTCCCGCCATCGCTCTTGGGAATATATTGCCGCCTCACCAGCTTGGCCCGGTAACTCTTCCGCTTCAGTTTCTCCACCAGTCGGCGGATGTTCTCTTCGAGGTTTGCTTCGTATTCAGCGGCGCTCACTCGGTCCACGCCTAAAGCCGCGTCTTTCCGAATCAGCCGCCAACTGTCTAGCAGCAGTTCCTCGTTGAGTTCTCTGTAGAGGTTGCGAAACCGGTAACGCTTCTCCGCCTTGGCCTTCTTCGCTATCCCCAACAGGGAGGTTTGCACTGTCGTCCGTTCCTTCATGCTCGGTCAGTGTTTCCTTTGTTGGCTTCGTATTCCCGTCAGCCCCTTCCCCCTGTGGCCGGCTCTCCCGTCCCCTGAGTATCTATGGGCTGATGTGACTCCCAGATGTTCGTCGGCTTATCTTCTTTTGGTCGACTTCACCTACCTGCCCGCGCAGGAACCATCTGGGCCTCCCAAGTTCTTTGGTGTTCCTCTTCACACATGCCACGCTCTTTCCCGACCCCGGCAGACCCTCGACAACCTCACCTCTAACGGTTGCTCTGTTTTGGCTTCTGGAACGCCCATTCCATCGCCGCCTGCTTCTTTAACATTGACGAGGCTGTATCAAGCTTCAGGAGTTGCGGTCCCCCTTACGGCCTATGTGATTCCCTGTGTACGCCTCAACCGTTACGTTCGGTGTTGACTCCTCCTCCTCACGGCTGCAACACTCGGTAAGAGTGGTTGGTTAGACCTTCTCTACTGGGACTTTCACCCTGTCAGAAACACCCAGCTTCTCTTGGCGCTCGGACGAAATGTCTATAGACCGTTGTTGCGAAGACACTCGCAAGCTCCGTTAGGATCGCAACGTACAAAACCAAACTTGAATGACATTGCACTCCTGACGGAGTTCATTGTTGTTTCGCTTTCGGTAGGCTATAAACATTCGGCTCCTAAGGAGCTAAAGACGTTCCCCCGTAACAAACTGATCCCTTGTTATCATTGCGACGCTGGTAGATCCCTCCACCTACTCAACAACCTCGAAATCGATCCACTGTGTTGCCACTCTGGGACTCTTGCCTGCTGCGTGATCCTTAACGATGATCTGCAAGGAGTAATCTCCGGGTGCCGCAGTAGGACTCAGGAGCACTACGCCGTCATTACTGAGTCTGGCCGCATCCTTCTGTTGACCTGGATCATAGGCTGCTTCCGGACTGGTAAGAACTTCCTTACCATCATGGAAGAGACGCACCTGCGTGGTGATTTGCGGCTTGCGCGTCGAAGCGACGGCCCGCGCGTTGTAGATCAGATGCGCGTAAGACAGCGCC
>JALYTI010000580.1 GCA_030854375.1 Acidobacteriota bacterium
GGCCTATCCAGTGGTTGATCGTGGCCCGCTCGGCATTGGTTAGATCGACTTCAAGTTCTACTCGCGCGACCGTTATCGCGGCGTCGGACATGATCAAATTAATGCGATCGATCACTCCGCTGGCGGCCATATGCACGAGTGTTCGTTGTGCGTAAATTGAGCCTGAAGCTCCCGTGATTGCTAGTGTAAATTCCATGTTTAGTGTCGTAACTAGATCTTACTTTGCGACTACTTCCAGCGCAAGTTAGCCACCGGCGAAACAGTCTCATGTTGCGGCGCAGGGCCACTGTGATATTCGATGCTAGAATGCCCGGCAACAAAACAAATGGATCTAAAAACGTTGGAACAACTTCTGGCGGCGTACAAAAATGACCAGATCGGAACGACCGAGGCTGCGCGCCGCATAAGTGATCTTCACTACGAAGATATTGGCTATGCGCGCGTGGACCACGCGCGCTCGTCTCGCCAGGGTTTCCCTGAAGTAGTATTTGGCGCCGGCAAAACGCGCGAACAGGTTGTGGGTATAGTTGAACGGCTGGTTCAGCACGCTCCGAATGTTCTCGTGACGCATACCGATGAAGGCACATTCGGCGAAGTGCGAAATGTAATTACGGAAGCCGAATGGCACGAATCGGCGCACTTGATTCGCATCCGGAGGGATTACACTGAGCGCGGAGTAGGCGAGATTGTCGTGGTGACGGCAGGCACGAGCGACATACCCGTCGCCGAGGAAGCCGCGTTGACGGCGGAGGCCATGGGAAATCGCGTCAAACGCGTCTGGGACGTGGGCGTTGCGGGCATCCACCGCGTCTTATCAGAACGCTCCCTGCTGCAGCGTGCACGCGTTGCAATTGTCGCAGCGGGAATGGAGGGCGCACTCCCATCAGTCGTGGGCGGTCTGGTGAGCGTGCCGGTAATAGCGGTGCCTACGAGTGTGGGGTACGGGGCATCTTTTGGGGGCATCGCGGCCCTGCTCGGCATGCTAAATTCGTGCGCCTCAAATGTAACGGTCGTGAATATCGATAACGGATTTGGTGCCGGCTTTGTTGCCAGTCTGATTAACCGCAAGTGGGCGCCGCAGGACGTAGGAGCAGACGGCAGGAGCAGTAGGCAGGAGCAGTAAGCAGGAGGAGTAGGCAGGAGCAGTAGGCAGGAGCAGGTGGCACGTCCTGCAGCTGCGTCCTGCCGTCTGCCCCTGCCTCCTGCTCCTGGTTATGGGTTGATCAAGTTGTTGAGCTTCTCTGCCCAATCCTGATCTAAGTTTTGCAGAATGTTGTACTGCTCTAAGGCGCCGTCGCGATTGCCGGTCGCGAGATAAGACTTTCCAAGATTGTAATAAGCACGTCCAAAATCCGGCTTCAAACGAATTGCTTGCCTGAAAGCCTCGAACGCTTCGGTCAGGCGGCCCAACTCCAGATATGCTTCGCCCATGTAGTTTGGCGCATTTTCGTCTCCCGGTTTCAACGCTGAAAGCTGCTTGAAGATCTCAACTGCTTCGGCATACCTCTTCGATTTCAAATACCTGGAGCCCAATCGTTCGTACGCACTTATATAGTCGGAGCGCAAGCGAATCGCCTGCTTGTAAGCTTGAATCTCATCATCAGCTCGTCCCCAATCGCGGTAAGCTAAACCAAGAGCGTAGTAAGCGTCGGCCGCGTTGTAAGGATCCAGGCGAATCGCTTGCCGGTAGTTATCAACCGCTTCACGGTAGAGTTTCAGGTAGTAGTTTGCCAATCCGATGTTGAAGTAAGACTCCGCGGAAGGTCTAAGACTGACGGCTTTTTTAGATGCGTCGATAGCCTCGCTGTGACGGCCAAGTTTCTCTTTGCAGAATCCGGTCTGCGCCCACGCCTCAGCGTAGTTATTATCGGACTCAACCGCTTTTTCAAAATACGGTAACGCTCGTTCGCAATCATCCTTCGAAAGGAAGCTGAGGCCATCACGAAAATATTGAACCGCCTTCGCGCGTTTGTTTCTGCCACTGGTTGCCACCAGCTCGGACAATGACACCAATGCTCCAGTTTGCAATTGCGAGATTCGTTCGGAAGGAATTGCGAAGTTAACGCTTTGGCCTCCGGTTATCTGAAGTGTTGCCAGCCCAATCACCTCTCCCTTCATGTTGACCACCGGACTGCCGCTGGAGCCTGGCGAAATAGGAGCTGTAATCTGGATTATTCTTCCGAATGTCGGGATGTCCCGCACCGCGGACACAATGCCGTTCGTCACGCTTCCTTCCAGACCAAAAGGATTTCCGATCACAACTACGCTTTCACCTTCCTGTGGCGAAGTTCTGTCAAGCAGGAGAGGCCGAACCTGGTTAGGAGGTGCATCGACTTTCAGCAGGGCAAGATCGCCTTCTGCATCAACGGCAACAACCCCCTTAACTGGATAAACGCTGCCGTTATAGGAGTGGACTTCAGCGCGGTATGCGTTCTCAATCACATGGCGATTAGTTACTACGCGATCGGGACCGATAAAGAAACCGCTGCCGCGCGAAAGTTTCTCGCCACGTGCGTCAAATGTTTCGATAGCGACTGCAGATGGTTTGATACGGCGGACA
>JALYTI010000096.1 GCA_030854375.1 Acidobacteriota bacterium
TTACCGGCCGCGTCCGGTCCGGCAGTTGGCTGGCGCGTTTGAGTTCTTCCGCTTGATAAGCTTTCATGCTTGTGGGCTTTCTAGTCTGTCGTTTCGTTCGCGTAAATTAATCAAGAGACAGGCAGGAATGCCTGTCCTACATCCATGACAGGCAGGAATGCCTGTCCTACCGGATTCGAGTGATCTGTTGCCAGAAGAATTTTCCCAGTCGTGTAAAAGGTTTTAAAGCGTTGCGGCCCCCACCACGCTGGGGATTAGATCGGGCAGGCAGTCCGAGAGAAGTTGCCAACTCCTGATCTGGTTTAGCGATATCTTCATCACCCCGCTTGCTCGCCAACCATCGGTTGAAGGTTCGTGCTACCGCTCTCCTCTTCTCAATGGGAGCTTCAGCGATCAGCGCCCCGCGAAGGTCATCCAGTTCGGCGATCTCCAGAAGATTTGCCTCGTAATAATTGCGGAAAGCTGCCAGTAGTTTGTCATCCCCGAGAAGGCGCTGCAACTGAACAAAAAGCAACGCGCCCTTAGTGGTGACAACTGCGGCATACTGAAAAGTGTTTCGATAATCACGTGACGGGCGGTTCGCATCCATGTCTTCACCGCCGAAGGTGCGATATAAGCGGTAGACCCCTTGCAGCTGATCTTCTAAAACAGCCGCTGACTTTTGTTCGCCGTAGATTTCTCTGAAATACAGTAGCGCCGACCAGCTGGCCAAGGCTTCGTCCAGCACGGGTTCTCGCGCCGGATCATTTCCCACGGCCCCACCCCACCACTGATGAGCAGTAAGATGCGCGACACTCCATTCCAGACTCTCCTCTACCGAAGGGCGTTGTTCACGAATGATCTCCGGAAGGTTGCGCACAGCTGGAGAATCAAAATCGATATAGAAAGCACTCGCGATTACCTGAAGTCCGGCAAACTCAGTGCTGCCCAGGCCGGCGACAAGGGGCGCCTCTGCGACATTGATGGTCCTAAAGGGCAATGGTCCAAACTTAGAGCTGAAAACTCTCAAAGCGGCTTCAGTCATTCCCAGTACACGTTTTCCGATTCGTTCGTGCTCCGCAGTGAAAATCGATCTTAAAGTGGTGTTTCCAATTTCCTTTTGTTCAGAGCGCAAGTTGCGCCCAGCTATGATTGCAAAGTCTCGTAATGCCGGCGCAGAGAAGACTGTAGACTTTGGACTTTTGGTTTTGTTCGCGTCTTCGCCGGCGGACGTGAATACAACCACGCCAGGCTGGGCTTCAATGCTCACCTCGTAATCCGCAACTTCATTGAAGATCATGTCGCCGACGCTGGGCTCAAGCTTGCGCATCCAGTCGTCACCGTCGTGTACTGCGAGCACCGGATAAGAAGTGCCGAGTAGCATCACGCCGCGACAACGAAAATTTATGTCGCGCGGGCGACGCATCTCCCGCTCCCCGCGCAGAGCGGCGCTAATCTGCTTCACGACATGCGTGGTCAGTCCAGTTTCCTCGGGATCGATCTCCGGCACATAACCTTTGAATCCAACCAAAACCTCGACAGCTTGTCCTATAGCAACCTGTTCCCGCAGATTCACTCGTAACGTCGAACCCTGTTCATCAAGAGAGTAAATCAACGGTGCGCTATCCGACGCTGAGTGAACCTCTGTGATTTCAAGCCGGGGTTCTCCGGCTTCTGCCGGCGAGCCGGAGGCTCGGTCCGGCGATTGCTCAGGCCTGAGGTTGGAATACAAATGAAAATAGAGCACCGATATGGCGTGGTCGCCCTGATTAAACCAGCGCACTCGTTCGGAGCCCGAGTAAGAGAGCGCATCGAAATCAAGTTTTAACTGAATCTGATAACGTTGACGAAGGGATTCTTTTGCAGCCGATTCTTTAGACGGAGCCTGCTCCTGGGCCTTTAGTGTTACAGCACTAACAAGTGCTCCGCCAATCAGCAGCAGAATAGCTGAACCTAAAAGTCTGGGAAGGGGAAAAAAGATAACTCTTTTCACTGTCGTTCCTGCAAAGCGCTCAACGACGCCGGTTTGATGCGCGGCGCGCAGTCTCTCTTACAACTATCGAGCGAATGACATCACCGCGAACAATGTTATCAACCACATCCATTCCGGCGCTGACGTTGCCAAAAACTGTGTAGCCCCCGTCGAGATGCGGTTGAGGAGAATGAGTGACAAACCATTGCGACCCGCCCGTGTCTTTACCCGATAGCGCCATCCCGACGGCGCCACGTTCGTAAGGCACTTCGTTTATCTCACAACGAATCTGATAACCGGGCCCGCCGTTGCCATCGCCTCGCGGATCACCACCCTGGACTACGAAGTTTGGAACCACGCGGTGAAATATGATCCCTTGAAAATATCCGCGTTTTGCAAGCTGGATAAAATTGTCGACATTTAATGGCGCCTCATCGGCAAGCAATTCAATAGTAAACGTGCCCTTGTTGGTCGCAACTACGGCGTTGACCTGTTTGCCAATTCTCGAGATCGCCCGCTCGTAATCCGCCCTGGTGTTGCGCGAATGCACTATGCCTATACGCGGAGAAAAATCGCCGGCGCCGTTTGCCTTTAACAGCGCGACGGCTTTGCGGCGGATCAAATGATCCTGAGAGTCGAGCGCTGTCTTAATGGCGTCGTTGGCTGTTGCGGTTTTTTGTTTAGCAAGTGAATCCAGAATCGCCAGGGCCGCATCGTTGAACTCTCGATCCTTGAGCGCAACGGGCAAGGCGTCCACAAGCGCCTGCGAATTCGCCTGGTCGGGCGGAAGTTCGCCCAACAACTCGGCGGCAGTCGCGCGCACAATCACATCGGATTCCTTAAGATGTTTGCGCAATACTTGCCCCAGGTCTATCGGCTTGAATGCTGCGTATGCGCGCAGCACGTCGGGGATAGCATATTCAGAGTGAACGGCAACCAACGTGTTGATGGTAAGGCCCGAGTTCCGATAGTCGAGCATCGCGCGCAATATATCTTCGGCTTGCCCGCCCAGTGTGGTTTTACCTTTCGTTGAATCAGGCAAAGCCGCAATTTCTCCGAGGCCTTGAGCGATGCTTGAGCCTGTCCTCCAACTAAGCAAAATCGCTTTCTGAGCATTAATTCGCGCGATTGAACCACTCCCATGCTCCGCAAGGTAAGCTTCAGGCGACACACGCGCGAGCGCAATTTCGAATTCCGGGGCGGTCCGGCCAAAAGTTTCACGCGTTGCTGTCAACCAGCCAAGCAAGTCAGCGGTTGGCGCACCCTGCTTAATTCTTCCCAGCGCAGTTGCCAACTCCAGAACTTCGTTTGCTTCGCCCGCACTTCCGCGACGACCATGCTTGGTGAGATCAGACGCACGCTCGAGAACCGGATCACCCGCTCGGGGATCTTTCAACGAAGCCAGTGCCCGTATCGCGCTTACGCGTACACGAGAATCATTATCTGTCAGCGCCCTATCAAGCAATTGTTGGAACGAAGGTTTGTCCTCAGTGGCTCCGAGCACTCGCGCGGCGTTCGCACGCACGATAGGATCGGGATCCATTACGACCAGTTTGCGCAGTTGATCGTTTCCGTCCTTCAGGCGGAGTCGCGCAAGTGTGTTGGCGGCGTCCGCTCTGATGCGCGGATCTGGATGAGTTAGAAACTGGGCGACGGCCGGTCCGGCATTTGCCGGTTTGGCCCGCAGTGTTGCAGTCAATCCCAGTAAAATCGTCAAACGATCGGAAGCTGCCCCGAGCTCACCTTCAGAGGTCAATGCTTTCAGTATTGCATCACCCAGCTCGTGCGTGCGGGCGTCTTGTTCCTTGGGCAGAGCTGCGGCGATTTTGCTGAGTGCCTCGATCGCTCGTGCCCTAATCGGGGCGTTATTGTTTTTCAAAACCGCGAGCAGGGCGTTGGCACCCAAGGCCGATTCCACTTCGCCCAGCGCAAACGCGGCCATAGCGCGCACGCCTGACTCATCATCTTGCCGTAGCAAAGTAATCAGATCGGCTACTGAATCCTCGTTTCCAATCCGTCCTGCTGCCAAAGCAGCTCGCGTTCGTACGGCAGCATTCCGGGCAGAAAACAAACTGCGCAGGTCGTTGTCCCATCGGCGCTCGTCTTCAGCCCGAACAATTCGAAGCAACAAGATTTCCGGCACCGGATCTCCGGAAGTTGGATTATGTAAGGTTTGGGCTGCTCCTTGTGAGAAAACATCGCTCCCGGAAACGAAAATCAGTACGCATAGCGTCAGGGCAAGAGCCCCTGGACGCAGAGATAAGAAAATCGATTTGTACGTTGAATCCATGTGGGTTTTAGCACCCAGCCAGAAACAGACCGGATCTTTCCAAGTATCAGTACTAAAGGGGATGTTCTCCTTATGTATCAGGTAGGTAGCACTCTTATGTCAAGGCTGCCTTGGTACCGCAGATGGGGGCAGTAGCCCGACCATTAGGGAGGGCGTAAGCGACAAAGAAGTATACGGTCAAATTTTCGCTGATTAACCACGCTATCCGCAGATTACCGAATACAAAAAGGCGCCTCACCCCTTTCAAGGGTGAAGCGCCTTACGAATGTCTAATTCGCAATGAAACTTTAGATTGCTGCGCTTGAGACCGTGGCGTGGTCTGTCGGCTTGTTACTCAAATCAGGGTTCATCGACTTGCTGCTGGTGGTATCAAGCGGCTGATCAACGCGACCATTGATTTTTGTCTTGGTATCGGTAGTACTCTTGATCATTTTGCAGCTGCCCTCGAACATCGCGCCTGGTTCGATTACCAGTGAAGCAGTTTGAATGTTTCCATTCAGTTTAGCTGCGCGGCCAAGTTCAAGACGCTGTGTGGCGATAATGTCTCCATTCACCGTGCCGTGAACAATCGCGATAGCTACTTCGATGTTGGCGTCGACCTTACCGTTTGCGCCGACAATCAGTGTTCCGCTGGTGGAAGAGATCCGACCTGATAAGTGCCCGTCAACGCGCATCATCGCCTTGAAGTTGGCTTCACCGGTCACGATCGTGCCGCCGCCAACAAAGCCGCTCAGGTTGCCCTCTTTGATTTCGCGCGCTAGCGATTCGCTCTCAGTCATCGCTCGAGTAGTCGGGGGAGCAGTTTCAGTCATAGGTTTTGCCTCACTGGTTGTTCCCTGATACGAATTAAACGTTCTGGGGGTATAAGCTGGCGTTTCCTGTTTTTCCGTGGAAGTTTCCTTGTCCACTGACTCTTTTGGGTTCTTTCCTATCCTAAGCATTAGTAACCTCCGTTGTTTAGAGGGCCGCGGGGATTAAGTCACAGCCAGCGGGACGTGTTAGTAGTAACAAAACGACGCGTGCCTATTTTTATTGGAATGATCTGCTTGAAGGCCAGTGCCGAGGTGGTCAACCGCCCAGAAGCGGAAACACATCATAGACAAACAAAGGACACGGTGTCTACCTTTGTAACGAAAATGTAATCAGGCGAAGTAAGATTGATTTCGCATCGAGTCAGTCTTGCTAAATCGGCGTGCATTTTCTTCGCAGTCCAAAACAACTACAAAGCTCTCACGCACCTGCGACTTTGCTTTTTACCTTGGGTTTTTTAGAAAAGGATTCCGCAGCTGCGACGAACAAACAATCGCCATCAAAAACCGCGCCTAGTCTTACCGACAATAAACGGGTGTGAATTTGTCCCGTCACCCGGGCATCGCTATCTAGCACGACGCGTTCGGCAGCCGTAATGTCTCCGGTGACGGAGCCATTGATAACCGCAACCCCGACATCAATATCAGCTTCAATTCTTCCTCGTTTGGTTAAGATGAGAGTCCCCTGCGGGGAACTGATGTTCCCGATTGAATAACCGTCGAAGTGCAATATCCCTTCAAAAGTGACTTCGCAATTGGAACCGGGAAAGGAGCCGATGTATGAGTTGGAGTTTTCTTCGTGAGTCTCAGGAGGTTCGGTGCCCGCGTGTGGTGGGCTCGCCTTCAGGTCCTGCCACCACCGATCGAAGGGCTTACTCAGGTCAAATGCATCTTGAAGAGACGGTTGCTCTAAAGTCTTCTCGGAGTGCAGTTCGTTGGCTGGCGCGAGAATACTCGGAAGCTGTGGGGTCTTTTTGAGTTCGAGCAAAGACCGCTCTCCTGGGAGCAACACACTCCGTCGGGACACTTGAGAAAGTCTGGTCGGATATCCACGAATGGACGACCGCACCAGTAACTGTTAAAAATCGCCCCGGGCCTTGTATACCGCGCATAGTAGCACAAGTGAACGAACTCCCCAAGATTTTGGGGTTACTCCGTCGTGGCTGTTTGAATTGAAGAGTGCCAGGTAACTCTTCCATAGGGGCAGCCGTAGAAAAGAAAACGCTATTTTCCGTTTTCAATGCTCAATGCAAGCACATCATTCAAGGCACATATCGCAGCTCGTTTTGCCGGCATGGGCAGCTTTACGTTTGAGATATCCACAGAACTATTGCCAATCATGGTGGCTGAGCCCAATTTGATCCAGCCTTTTCCGAAGTCGGCGTAAAGGGGTACAAGCATGGCGAAATCCTTTGAAACGCCACTCTGAGTTATTTTCCCTGAAAGCGTATTATCACTGCTAATTTGGTAGTCGAAACGATAACTCGGCATTTCGGTTCCATAGACATACTCGTTGAAGAACCAATCCATCCGGCCGTTTTCGGTTATGTCCATTTCTTTCGTGATGTGCTTCTCGATAATGCTTTTGAAGTCTTCCGTTGATATGTCCTTATTGAAATGAGTCTGGATGAAGTCTTTCATCATGGCCTGAAAACGCGCGTCACCTTTGCCACTCTCATACATCATCATGCGAACCATGTGGAGTATGTAAGCGCCCTTCGGATAAATTGAATAACGAGCGACGCCTCCCGTTTTGCCGCTATTGAGACGATATCCCTGGGTGACGGGGCCAACCGTGTACGGCTTGCGATCCTTGGTGGCCGGCGATGCTTCGACGATAAGCTTTCGCTGATTTTCCCAGAAATCGATGAACTTGCTCAGGTCTCGACGAACAAACTGCACATATAGCGAAGCCGAAAACTCGGCAAATCCCTCACTCATCCATTGGTCGCGGTAACTGTCCCATCCCACCGTATGCCCCCACCACTGATGGGCAATCTCATGCGGGCCTACATAACGCCAGAACGTGTCGGTTCCCGCGCGCGATCCCATTAACTGGGATCGTTGGGTCGCATCCATAAACGCTGTATAGGGCATGAAGACCAGCGTAGGCCATGCCTGTCCAAAGTTACCCGCGGGTTGTTGCGTCATCGCAATGCGAGAATAGGGGAGTCTCCCAAAGAAGGCATTGTAGATACGAGTCGCATTCTGCGCGTCAGCGAGGGCCGAGTCAGCCATCTTCGTTGTGGAGATTGCTCCAAGGG
>JALYTI010000581.1 GCA_030854375.1 Acidobacteriota bacterium
ATGATCGACGCTCGGGTTAACGTCTTGGAATACTGCACTGGGACGGACTATTTTCTCCCCGTCCTCTACTAAGTTTGGAGGATAAATAAGATGAGCGATCCCAATACTCAGAATGCCCAGATACCATCGCCCCCGCCAACGCAAGCTGAAGCGCCGCGGCCTCGCAAGTTGCGGCCGGTTTCCATTGGAATATTTGTCTTAGGCCTGATTCTCCTGATTGCCGGCATCGCGAAGATTCTGCCTGGCGGAATCGGTACGGGAGCCGCATTCGCTTTCTGGGGAATTTTACTTTTTGCGTTGAGCTTCATTCCGCTGCCGCAACCGAAAGGCGACGCGGAACCGCCGATGTCAGGAGTGCAAAAACTGTTGGGGATTTTTTATCAGCCAACGCGCGTATTCAAAAACCTAAGGGCGCACCCTCATTGGCTCGCCGCATTTTTGGTTATATGTGTGGTCAGTGTTGTTTACTTTGCAGCATTTGTGCAAAGGCTGACTCCGGATCGCATCGTGGAGTACACGATGGAGAAACTTGCTGACAGCCCGATAAAACCCCCGCCGGAAGCAATGGATAAAGCGAAGGAGGACGCCCTCCAGCAAGCTAAGCAGCCGGTGCAAAGGATTCAGACTGCCGCGAAGACCTTTGTAGGGGTTTTCGTTTTTGCGTGCTTTATTGCGGGCCTCTGTTTGTTGGGAGTGCTTGCGTTCGGAGGTCGTATCAATTTTTGGCAGGCTTTTGCGGCAATCCTCTACGCGTGGGTGCCGGTTTGGGTAATCTCTAAGCTCCTGAGTTTAGTAATTCTCTATATCAAAGCTCCAGAAGACATTCACCCAGTCCTGGGTCAGGAGACGCTGGTGCAGGATAACCTGGGAGTACTATTCACGCCGGGGGACCATCCAGCACTGTTTACGCTTGGCTCTGCCATTGGCGTGCTTTCTTTTTACGGCTTGTGGTTAAGGGCCAAGGGATTAGCGAACGCCGGTGAAAAGGTCAGTTCCAGTGCGGCATGGGGAGTCTCGATAACCCTGTGGATTCTGGGAGTGATTCTCGGAATGATCTTCGCTACGTTGTTCTCAAGTTTTATTTCGTAAGTTCGTAATACAAGCCGCAGATTGCGTGTGGTCCACTTCGCTAGTCATTCTATCGCCGACCTATCAATGTAACGGCTTGGCGGCCTGATGTGCGGAAGACCTGTATAGCCGATGAATCATGATCGGCTCGCGGCTTCGCCGCCGTGCAGTGCGGAAAGGCTCCGCCTTTCCGTGAACGCTCTTTGTTCTTGAGGCTGCGCCTCCGAAGGAGACTTTGAGGCATAGCCTCCAGGATTTATGGACGGATGCCGGAAAGGCTGAGCCTTTCCGCACTGCGCGGCGGCAAGCCGCATAACCCGAGAGGGCACACAGGACGCAAGCTTCTATTAGTGGGCGGTTACTCGTATCTAAGCGATTCAATTGGATCTAAACGCGCGGCCTTCCAGGCGGGCCAGATTCCAAAAATCAGACCAATACCCACGCTGGCAACAAAACCCCCGATGGGCGCCCACAGCGGCACATAGGAAGGAAGTACAAGCCGCAACAGGAAAGTCAGGAGCCAGCCAATCGAGAGTCCAACCAGACCACCAAAGCCAGTGAGCGTTGCCGCTTCAATCAGGAATTGCCACATGATGTCGCTGCGGCGCGCTCCGATGGCCTTGCGCACGCCAATCTCGCGTGTCCGCTCAGTAACCGAAACGAGCATGATATTCATCACGCCGATACCGCCGACCATCAATCCGACAGATGAGACGACGACCATGGCAATTGCCACCCCGCTCAGAATTGATCGAAAGTTACTGAGGAACAGTTCAGCCGTTTGCAGGCCAAAGTTATCCGGTTTGCCGAATGGCACCTGCCGGCGCACTCTCAAAAGATCTGTAACCTGGTCCATTGCTTCATCCATCAGTCCCTTGCGTGCTACGGCCAGAATGTAGACGTCACTGGAATTTGGTTTTAGCTTTCGCGCCACGTTGAACGGCATGTAGATCACGTTGTTCTGATCGTCATCACCGCCGCCCAAAAGAAACTGTTCGCGCTTTTCCAGAACACCCACCACACGAAATTGGTGCCCGCCAATTCCAATCTCCTGTCCTACCGGCGAGCCGTAAGGGAAAAAATCGTCTCCGACAGATGAGCCAACCACGCACACTTCTTCATTGTTATCGTTTTCATATTGGGTAAAGAATCTTCCTTCTTTAACAATCTGAGTCCCGGCCCGTTCAAAATCTGGCAGTGTACCTTGAAGATTAATGGCCGCGGAGGTTTTCCCGGTTCCCGTGACCATAATTTTCTGTCCAAAGAAATTATTGGTGATGTCGAGGAAGGGAACGGAAAGCTCGACCGCCGGCAACTGTGCGAGGGCCACGGCATCGTCATAAGTGAGTTCCTTTCGCATTCGTTCCTCACGCGATAACCGGCCAATATGGATGCCCGAATTAAACTTTATGATGTAGATCGAATTAGTGCCGTAAGACTCGAGTTCCTTCTTCACGGTCGTATCAACGCCACTGATGATCGAGGAGA
>JALYTI010000582.1 GCA_030854375.1 Acidobacteriota bacterium
CGATCGACACTGATGGCCGAGAAGTTTTGGTCGTACACCTGCGTGCCGCCGTAACCGCACGCTGAAAAATTCCCTGTTCTGACCGATGTCAGCTCGCCTCCGAACGCAAATTCACGAATGTGCGTGCGGTTGGTTTGCAATGGCGTACCATTCTCGCGAGATTCACCGAAGAATGAGCTGCTGCCAAAGATGTGCTGGTTCTTTCCGAACCATCTTTCGATCTTGAAAGTGTTGGTCGCATGACGCGAACCTGCGCGCGTGTCGACTGGTCCACGTTCAGCAGGAGGAACCAGGATGTAGCCTTTGGTACTAAAGACTTCCCCGGCGAGACTTGCGCGCCAATCGCGCTTCCTGCCACTGAGAAAGAGCGAGGCGCTGGGTGTCGACTGATTGCCGTGAAAAGTTTCAAGTGAAAGCACGTTTGCTTCGACGATTTTCGTTGAGATGCTTACCACACCGCCGAGCGCCGAGTTGCCATATAGATGCGAGGCGCCTCCGCGCATCACTTCGACCTGGCTGACTGCAACGCGAGGAACACGATCCCAATAAACCCAACCACCGAATGGATCATTTAAGGGAATACCGTCAGCCAGGACCAGAGCTCTGCTTGCCCCGCTGGCCCCAAGTCCGCGCAGTGAGACTCCCTGCGTAGTGGGATTCGCTGTGCGGCTTCCGCTGCGTCGAAACAAACTGAAACCGGGTACCTGGCGCAACGCGTCATCGATAGTCGGAGCCGCAGTAGTATCCAGGTCTTTGGAATCAAGAATCACCACACTCGCTGCTGTTTCGCTGATGCGGGTCTCGGTGCGCGTGGCGGCCACCGTCACTTGTGCAGCGATTGTTGCAGGCATAAGAATGATGCGAAGTTGGCTTGCATCTTCGGCGGCTGTATTGATTCTTCGCTCCATAGGCGCAAACCCCTCGGCCGCTATCGTAAGAACAATTTCAGCGCGCGGAATCGAACCAAAAAGGAATTGGCCGGATGAATCAGTCTTGCCATTGCGGGTAAACGATGATGATCTAATTATGACTTGCGCGCCACTAACAGGCGCGCCATTTTGATCGACAACCGTCCCTTCGACGATTGTAGAAGTAACGTGTCCAGGCGTTTGACCCCGCGAGGAAAGGGCGCAAACGAAAACGCAAAGAATTGCGCCCGCAATCACAATCCATTGTGAAGATATTTTTCGGACAAGTTGAGTGAATGTAATTCCAACTCCAACCCTGAATGGATTGAATAATGTGAAAAGCCGTCTGGATGGTCGCGAAGAAGAAATCACGTCTCAAAACAATAGCCGCCCTTCGCCTGTTCGCAAAGTCGAGCCTAGATATAACCGGGCTTATTTCTGATCCGTGCAAATCCGCGTTAATCTGCCGCTAGTATGCCTGAACTTCCAGACATCGTTGTTTATATCGAAGCGCTGGAGCAGCGCATTCTGGATCAAACGCTCGAGCGCGTCGATATCTCAGCGCCTTTTCTGCTACGCACTGCAGTGCCGCCAATCAAAAATGTAGAAGGCAGGAAGGTTGTGCAGTTGCGTCGCCTGGGCAAGCGCATCAGCATTGGGTTGGAAGAAGATCTGTGGCTCGTCTTGCATCTGATGATTGCCGGACGCCTGCACTGGCGCGAAGGAGCCTATGCGAGCAAAGCCTCCCCTAAAACCTCAACACCCCCAAAGAATCGCCTGGCAACTTTTGATTTCACCAACGGCACTCTTTCCTTAACAGAAGCTGGTACGCAGAGGCGTGCTTCCTTACACGTGGTCCAGGGGGAAGACAACCTGCAGCGTTTCGATCCCGGTGGTCTGGAGATTTTTGAAATCGACCTGGACCGCTTTGCCAAAGTTCTCCAGTCGGCCAACCATACGTTGAAACGCGCACTCACCGACCCGCGCTTGTTCAGCGGCATCGGCAACGCTTATTCTGACGAAATTCTTTTCGATGCGCGGCTTTCTCCCATTGCGCTAACGCAAAAACTCACTTCAGAACAAATCAAACGCCTCTTCGAATCAACGCGCACCACGCTAACTAAATGGATCGACCTCTTGCGCGCCGAAGTTGTCGCGCAACCTTTCAGCTCGCGCAGGGGCGTCCA
Organism: Acidobacteriota bacterium; assembly: GCA_030854375.1. GTDB lineage: Bacteria > Acidobacteriota > Blastocatellia > Pyrinomonadales > Pyrinomonadaceae > PSRF01. Next base: position 2,096 of record JALYTI010000582.1, read on the forward strand.
ACGTTCAAAGTCCAGGGTTCAAGATGGAAGATCTCAAGGTGAGGAAGGCGGGCCTCCACCCCAGCGGGGCTGCCCCGCTGGGGACCCCGGGCTAGCCCCCGCTTCTACCGGAACAATTGGCAGCTTTCCCGAAAAGGTCACCGCCTTCAGGCCCGAGATGGCCGTGCACGGAAAGTACCAGAAGCCTTGCCCGCGTTGCGGTCAAAAGATTCAACGCATTCGTTACGCTTCTAACGAAACGAATTATTGTCCTGGCTGCCAGACTAATGGAAAGTTGCTCGCCGATCGCGCCCTGTCGAGACTGCTGCGCGCCGACTGGCCGCGCACCGCGGAAGAACTCGAAGGTCTCACGCGAGAGTAGTAAGGGCGAGGAATGGCGTTCGGTAACGGGTGCTAAGGGTTTACGATCTAGGGTTAACGAGGATTGAGGTTGAGCGCGAGCCGATGACTCTCCACTTGCC
>JALYTI010000583.1 GCA_030854375.1 Acidobacteriota bacterium
AGCCCCGACTTAGGCCGCGGCTCGTCTCGAAACTTCACCTGAATCTGATACCAGACTTGCGGGAGCTGTTTATAAGAGCGAACTTCATTACGCGCGATCGTCGTAAAGATTTCTTCGTGCGTCATGCCCAGACACATGTCCGCGTTTTTGCGATCTTTGAGGCGAAACATGTCGTCGCCTATCGCATCCCAGCGACCGGATTCTTTCCAAACCTCAGCGGGGTGCAACGCCGGCAAATAAAATTCCTGACCGCCGATACGGTTCATTTCCTCCCGCAAGATCTGCATGATTTTTAAAGCGACTCGCTGGGCCATCGGTAGATAGGAATAGATTCCTGAGCCCAGCTGGCGAATCAGCCCAGCCCGCAGCAAAAGTTTGTGTGAAATGACTTCCGCGTCCGCAGGATCCTGGCGAAGTGTGGGTATGAAGTATTGTGACCAGCGCATAGTTTCTCGAAACAAATCTTGATTGTAGAATGCAAATCTTATTCGATCAGCTTGACTTGCCATTCTCGCTTAGCGAAAAGCTTAGCGCAAACTAAGACAGGCAAGCATGTTTGTCGCACTCCATTGCGGGCACTCGGAGCGTGATGTACCATCGACGTCTGCATTCATGATCCAGCGGAGAATTACTAATGAAAATCGCCCTGGCGAGCGACCACGCGGGCTACGCTGAAAAGGAACGATTGAAGCCCTTGCTGACCGCCTTAGGGCTGGAGTTTGACGACCTGGGAACGGACTCCGAAGAGTCCGTTGATTACCCTGACTACGCGCGCAAGGTTGCTGAGCAAGTCGCTGGGGGTCGGGCCAAGCAGGGTCTACTTGTTTGTGGCTCTGGCACAGGCATGGCTATCACGGCTAACAAAGTTCCCGGAGTGCGCGCCGCGGTTGCGTGGTCTGAAGAGACAGCCCGGCTGGCTCGTCAGCATAACGACGCAAATGTTTTAGCGATCGGCGCGCGAACGACGCCACCTGAAAACATTCCAGCAATCGTTCGCGCTTGGTTTAGCACCGACTTTGAAGGCGGCCGGCACACCGAGCGGGTAAGAAAAATAGAAGGCAGCCGATAGTAAGCGGTAGGCAAAGGCTCGGCGCAGCAACAATCAGAACCTAGAAAAACCCCAAGCTCAAAGGCTAACTAAATGAATGACCCGAGAAATGCTTCCCTTTCTGAAGTCGATCCTCTGATTTCAGAAGCAATTGACAATGAGGTCGCCCGCCAGGCCAACGGCCTCGAATTAATCGCATCTGAAAATTTTGTCAGCGAAGCTGTGCTCGAGGCCGCGGGTTCCGTATTCACGAATAAGTATGCTGAAGGCTATCCGAAAAAGCGTTACTACGGCGGCTGCGAGTGGACGGACGTGGTTGAGCAGGCAGCGATTGATCGTGCCAAAGAATTATTCGGCGCTGAGCACGCTAATGTGCAGCCACACAGTGGGGCGCAGGCGAACATGGCGGTCTACCTCGCCGCCATTCAGTATGGCGATCAAATTTTGGGTATGAAGCTTTCGCACGGAGGCCATCTCACACACGGCCATCCTATGAACTTTTCCGGTTTCAGTTACAAAGTTGCAGACTATGGCGTCGCGCGCGAAACGGAGCAGATTGATTACGACGAACTGCAGCGCATTGCAGAAGAGCATAAGCCGAAACTGATTGTCTGCGGCGCCTCAGCTTACCCGCGTATTATCGATTTCAAACGAATCGGCGAGATTTCAAAAAGCGTAGGCGCGCGGATGTTTGCTGACATTGCGCACATTGCTGGATCAATCGCGGCTGATCTTCACCCTTCACCCGTGCCCCACGCTGATTATGTAACTACCACAACGCATAAGACGCTTCGTGGGCCACGCGGCGGATTAATACTTTGCAAGGAAGAGCACGCGAAAGAAATCGATCGAAAAGTGTTTCCGGGCGTGCAAGGTGGTCCACTCGTGCACATTATCGCCGCCAAGGCGGTCGCGTTTGGTGAAGCGCTTCGCGATGATTTTAAGGAATATCAGCGGCAGATTCTGGCGAATGCAAAAGCCCTGGCGAGTGAGTTACAGGAGCAAGGCCTGCGTTTAGTTTCCGGCGGCACCGACAACCATCTTATGCTGGTTGATGTTTGGATGGAAGGCAAAGGCATAACCGGCAAAGATGCTGAGAAGGCGCTAGAAGCCGCCAATATTACCGTCAACAAAAACACAATTCCTTTTGATCAGAATAAGCCTTTCGTCGCCTCAGGTTTGCGCATCGGTACGCCGGCTGTGACTACGCGAGGAATGAAAGGAGCGGAGATGCGGGAGATCGGACGTTTGATTGCCGAGATCATTCATGCTCCGGAATCCGAAGAAGTGCGCGGCAAAGTGAGGCAGGGAGTTGCTGAACTGAGCGCTCGCTTTCCACTGTATGCGAAGCGCTTGAAACGTACTCAACAGCCTGAGGCAATGGGTGCCTGAATGACCGCTGTTAGCCTTCTTCGCGCGACCAATTTAGATTCTTTTTTAGCAGCCAGTTCACTTCCGACCAATGCAGACAATCTTCGGCCCTGAAGGCCTAATCGCTCAGGCGCA
>JALYTI010000097.1 GCA_030854375.1 Acidobacteriota bacterium
GTTAACCAGGATGCGCCCAATCTGGCGGGTATCGCCCAGCCCCAGGTAAGACCAGCTCAGACCTGCATCCGTCGACTTGTAGACACCCTTACCAACGGAAATATCCGAGCGCATGTCAGCTTCACCAGTGCCGACATAGATCACATTCGAATTCGATTCGGAAACAGCGAGCGCTCCAATGGAAGCGATTGGTTGGCTATCGAAGATTGGCGTCCACGCCTGTCCGGCATCCGTGGTCTTCCACACCCCGCCCCCAACCGCGCCAAAGTAGAATGTCTCCGGCTCGCCACGAACTCCTGATACGGCTAACACACGGCCACCCCGGTGCGGGCCAATGCAGCGCCACTGCATGGCGGAGTAGAAGTTTTCAGGTATCGGTGCCGTGTTTGCCTGTTGCGGGGCGAAAGAAGATATGACGAAAATTGAGGTCAACAACAAACAGAACATTCGTGCAATGCGAGAGACCATGGTCGATTCCTCTTGACCGAAGATTTTAGATAAGCCGCCGTTTAGATAGGGCACTTGTGCCCCGCCCGGCGCGAGGCGGACAAGTCCGCTTTCTAAACGACGCCCGGCTATGTGAACAGCGGCCCGCTTGCCGCCGTTTAGATAGGGCACTTGTGCCCCGCCCGGCGCGAGGCGGACAAGTCCGCTTTCTAAACGACGCCCGGGCCCGGCTATTTGAACAGGGGCACGGTTTGAAAAACTCTGCCCGTCGCAAAGCGACAGACGACTATTCAAATTGATATTATTCGCAACCGTTCCACGTTCTCCAACGCGCCAAAGTTAAAGGAGTCCACTCGAATGTTCAAGACGTCTGTCGATAAATATCGCGCGTCTGTCTGCCTGGTTTTCATTTTATTGTTGAGCACCCTTTCAGTTTTCAGTTCAACTCAGGCTCAGCAAACACAGTCGACAACTACCACACCCGCGCCAGATGATTCTGATCCGCTTAAGGCACTTCAATGGCGATTGATTGGACCATTTCGTGGAGGACGCGTGACTGCTGTAGCAGGTGTCGTCTCGCAGCCATTGGTTTACTACTTCGGCGCAACCGGTGGTGGAGTTTGGAAAACAGTTGACGGAGGCATCAACTGGGAACCAATCAGCGACAACTCCGTGTTCCGCACGGGCTCGGTGGGCGCCATTGGATTATCGGATTCCGATCCCAACACAATTTATGTTGGCATGGGCGAATCACCAATTCGCGGAAATGTTTCGCACGGCGATGGCGTGTACAAGTCGACGGACGCGGGCAAAACCTGGAAGCGTCTCGGCCTCGAGGACACCCGCCAGATTTCGCGCATCAGGGTGCATCCTAAAAACCCGGATATCGTCTACGTAGCTGCACAAGGACATGTATGGGCTCCAAACGAACAACGCGGAATATTTCGTTCGAGAGACGGCGGCAAGACGTGGCAGAAAATCTTTTATAAGAGCGACAAGGCCGGCGCATCGGATCTCATTATCGATCCCACGAATGCAAACATTCTCTATGCAGGATTCTGGGAGGTTTACCGAAAACCCTGGGCACTAGAGAGCGGGGGATCGGGCAGCGGGATATCTAAATCGCTGGACGGCGGCGACACCTGGACCGACATCACACGCAACCCCGGACTGCCGAAAGGCATGGTCGGCATTGTTGGTATTACTGTCTCGCCCCCAAATCCCGATCGGCTATGGGCCATTATTGAGGCGGACGATGGTGGTGTCTTCCGTTCTGAGAATGCAGGGAAAACGTGGACCAAAGTCAACGAAGAACGCCGGCTTCGTCAGCGCGCCTGGTACTACTCGCGCATTTACGCAGACCCCAAAAATGCTGACACCGTTTATGTATTGAATACCGGTTTCTACAAGTCAAACGACGCCGGCAAAACCTTCTCGTCGCTGGCCGTGCCCCATGGGGATAATCATGATCTCTGGATCGCGCCCGATGATCCTAATCGAATGATTAACAGCAATGACGGCGGCGCGAATGTTTCGTTCAACGGGGGCAAGAGCTGGACCGAGCAAGATCAGGCAACCGCGCAATTTTATCGCGTAGCTCTGGATAGCGACTTTCCCTACAACATTTATGGTGCCCAGCAGGACAATTCGACAGTGCGCATCGCCAGCCGCACGACGGACGCCGGCATACGCAGGGAAGACTGGTACGACGTCGGGGGTGGTGAATCTGGCTGGATTGCTCCTTCACCGAAGGATAGTCAGATCGTTTTTGCCGGTTCATATGGTGGTCTGATTACTCGGTACGACCATCACACGGGCCAACTGCGCGACGTTTCTCCCTATCCGAATAACCCCATGGGGGCAGGCGCGAATGTTTTGAAATACCGGTTCCAGTGGAACTTTCCCATCCTATTTTCCCCGCACGATCAAAACACGTTGTACGCGGCCGGAAACGTTCTTTTCAAATCGCTGACCGAGGGACAAAGTTGGGAAGTGATTAGTCCAGACCTTACGCGCAACGACAAGTCCCGGCAGGGTGCCTCCGGTGGTCAAATCACAAAAGACAACACCAGCATTGAGTACTACGACACGATATTCACAGTGATGGAATCGCCGCTTCAGAAAGGCGTGATATGGACCGGCTCAGACGACGGAGTGGTTCAGGTGACCCGCGACGGGGGCAAAAACTGGAGCAACGTAACACCGCCAGGAAACGTGATGCCGGAATGGATTCAGATTAATTCCATCGAGGCCTCGCCTAACGACGCCGCAACTGCCTACGTAGCCGCAACGATGTACAAGTGGGACGATTACAGGCCGTATTTGTACAAAACCACCGACTATGGCCAGACCTGGAAAAAGATCACGGATGGCATTCCAAACACGACGTTTACTCGTGTGATACGCGAAGATCCAACCAAGCGTGGCTTGCTTTACGCCGGAACTGAAACAGGCGTCTATGTTTCATTCGATGATGGCGCCAACTGGCAGCCAATGCAGTTCAATCTTCCTGTAGTTCCTATCACCGATCTGGCTATCCACAAACGTGAACAGGACCTCGTTGCCGCGACCCAAGGGCGTTCGTTCTGGATCTTTGACGACCTGCCCGTCATTCACCAGTTGATGGATGCAGGCTGGATGAGCGCGGTGAAACAAACGAAACTTTTTCAGCCGGAAAACCCATATCGCATGGACGGCGGAGGTGGAATTCCGCTTCCAGCCACATCGACGCTTGGACGGAATCCATCGAACGGCGCGGTTGTCTATTACTCGCTTAAGTCCAAGCCGGTAAGTGACGTCGTTTTGGAATTCCTCGACGCTTCGGGCAAGTCGATTCGAAAGTTCACATCGAAAGCGCCAAAGGCTGAGCCGTCGCAGCAATCTTCGCCCGCGCCGACCTCAGCCCTACCACCGGAGGCATCCCCGGAAGCGTCTTCGCTACCAACGCCCACGCCTTCACCGGGAACCAGCGCGCAGGCATCCCCCACACCAACGCCCGGCACGGCCCAGGTGCAAACACCACCCGAAGAACCCCAGGCTCCATCTGGTGAAGAGTCGGAATCTTTTGGTAGCGGACGGCAGCCGCGTGTCACTGCAGACATTGGGCTAAATCGTTTTGTGTGGGACTTACGCTATGCTGAATCCGTCCGTTTTCCCGGCATGATTTTGTGGGCTGGAGAAATGCGCGGACCGCGCGTGGCGCCCGGCATGTATCAGGTAAGGCTGACGGTGGATGGTAAGACGATGACCCAAAGCTTTGAAGTAAAGCCCGATCCACGTTTGGCAACTTCACCAGCCGACTATGCGAAACAGCTCGAGCTTGGTCTCAAAATTCGCGACAAGGTCACCGAAACACACAATGCGATCATTCAAATCCGTGACGTGCGTAAACAGGTAGACGATCTCTTAAAACGGGTTGCGGGCCAACCCAGCTTCAAAGTAGTAAACGATGCTGCAACGACGTTGAAGAAAAACCTCAGCGCGGTCGAGGAGAGCTTGTATCAAACAAAGAATCAGAGCAGTCAGGATCCTTTGAATTATCCGATCCGACTGAACAACAAGCTTGCAGCTTTGGCTGGTGTTGTATCCAGCGCCGATGCTGCGCCGACTCAGCAGTCCTACGGTGTTTATGACGAACTGGTAATTCAGATCGACGCGCAGTTAGCGAAGTTGACTCAAATCATGAAGAACGACGTCCCTGCGTTTAACCAGCTCGTGCGTGAGCAGAACATTCCCGCGGTTACGGTGAAGCCAGCGGCGAATGCTGAAGGCGCGACACCGCCGTAATCCTTTGGACTGCTGCGACTTGTCGAAGCTTCTGGTTGGAGCCTTTCAACGTTGAAAAGCTGCGACAAGTCTCGGCACTCCAAAAGTGAAAATCTGCGACAAGTTTCAGCACTCCACCGCGAGAGAGAACCCAGTTTCTTTGTAGGCCCACTTGCCGGTGGTCCGTCAAAGGTGTACTCTTTGTCAGTTCCCAAATTCGCAGAATGTGGTCTGCACCTAATACTCTCCCGAAATTTTTCCGCCCCCATGATTAAGCTGCTAATGACAAGCAGCATTTACTAGTAAATGCCCTCGGCTTGCGCGGCGTCTCCCTGTGGGCGTTCTCTCCATGGACGGACTGAACGCCTGGAATCGTCAGGTTGTGGGTCATAACGTGTGAGGAAAATGACTATGAAAAAATTAGTTCTTGCGCTGTTCATTGTTTTAGCTTCTCTCTCTATCGCTTCGGCGGACACTATCTATCTACGTGGCGGAACCACTCTTCGAGGTACGGTACTTGGGTTCATAAACGGTCGCTTCGCCGTGCAATTAACTACCGGTGCAACTTTGCCAGTCCGTCCAGATAACGCCGGTACACAGTCTTCCACTGCCAGCGCTACTCGCACGGTAAGTGCAGGCGAAGTTATTTTCCTGCGACCGCGCGATATTGATCGCATTGAAATTGATGGCCGTTCCCTGGATGATGCTCGCTATCAAACGCGGACCGTCGACGTTTCTCTTGGTCCAAACTGGATAGACACCGGTGTGGATGTGAGACGTGGCGAAAGAGTGAGAGTGGACGCCACGGGAACAATTTATGCCGGTCGCTCGCGGATCACTCCCGTTGGCTTAAGGACCACTGATACGAATGCTCCGTTGCCGCGAGCTGGGGAGGGTGCCCTAATCGGAGTAATCGGCAATGACGCTGACTCGCCAATTGTTGAGATCGGTGCCGGCCGCGAATTCGTCGCCGACCGTGATGGTCGTCTCTATCTAACAGTTAACCGCAGCTCTTATACAGACGCTCGCGGAGCATACAGTGTTCGGATACGCAAACAGGTCGATCTAACCACACAGACAAGGGCCGATGACAATCGAAATAACAACGACAACGGTTACGATCCCTTTGGCGTGGACGAAACCGGAACCGCAACCGGGCCTGCTCCTATTCGCTCCCGACAGGCTGGGACCTACGACCCTTATAATCCCAACCGGGATACGCGCAGCGGTCGAACCCTTGAGAGGATCATTGCTGTGCAGGCTAACCAATCTCGTGGAGCTGACACAGGTATCGATCTGCGGACCGGTGACCAGGTAACAATCACCGCCACGGGCACCATTACGGCAGGCCGGCGCGCGGGAGTCGTCACTCCCGAAGGTGGACGTCAAAGCGCGGGAGCAGTCTTTGGCGCGACAGCTTATCCAGTGCCAACGGCGGGTGTCGGCGCGCTGATTGGTTACATCGTTTCGAGCAATGGCCAAACGTCGCAGCCGTTTTACACCGGCAATCAGTCAACCTTCACCGTTCCGGTGGACGGTAGACTGTTCCTTATGGTCAACGATGACAACTACAGCGATAACAGCGGTAGCTTTAGTGCCAGGATACTCTATCCTGACAACAGGTGAAATTTCTGGTTCGGATGGGGACTTTCCAAGAGCCCCATCCGAACCAAAACGACCTTCCAGCATCCCATCGTTCGCCCTTACCTCTTTACGGTTTCCCTCTGTAATTAGCTGACTACAAGGGTTTTTCGTGACGGGCGGAGTGGGGCGTGATAAGATTCCCGCCGTGCATGCGGATATAGTTATTATTCGGTTAATTTTTACTGGGATTCTCGTCGCCTCTGGATACGTTCTCAAACCTGTCGGCGGCGATCCGTGGATCTCCGCGGCCGTGGGCGCGGTCATCGCAATCTGCATTATTCTCTTCGAAAGAAGAATCAGGCGCGCGACTTTGAAAACCCTGATTGGCGCCGCTGTGGGCTCGATTATGGGAATCGTCGGAGCTTTTCTAATCGGGTCGCTGATAAGCCGGCAGGAATCTCCCGCCGTCGCTCCGGAAGTCAAAACTTTTCTGACTCTTGCCTTGACCTTCTTTATGGCCTATGTGGGCCTGATGGTGGGAGCTGCGAAAGGCGACTATATCGAACTGTCGGCTTTGGGAGGAATACTTAGCGATAAAGCTTCCCGCCGCGATCTGAAAATTCTCGATACCTCGGTAATCATAGATGGCCGGATCGCAGACGTTGCTGAAACAGGCTTCCTCACGGGTTCATTAATCATTCCCCAGTTCATTCTTCGTGAGTTGCAACAAGTGGCCGATTCTCCCGATTCATCGAAACGGCAGCGCGGCCGGCGTGGTCTCGATATGCTTAACCGGTTGCAAAATAATAGTTCGCTTGACATCCAAATTGTGGAGACTGATTTTCCCTCGGTGCGCGAAGTTGATCTCAAATTGATTGAGCTTGGGAAACAACTCGATGCCGTGATCGTTACCAATGATTTCAACCTCAACAAGGTCTCGCAGCTGCGCGGCGTAAGCGTCCTCAACATAAACGAGCTGGCAAACGCTCTGAAGCCCGTGGTACTTCCCGGCGAAGCGATGCGCGTGTTCATTTTGAAAGAAGGCAAAGAATACAATCAGGGTGTTGCCTATCTCGACGATGGAACTATGGTGGTGGTCGACAACGCGCGCCGGCTTATCGGCAAGAATGCCGATATTGCCGTGACTAGCGTTCTTCAAACCACTGCGGGCAAGATGATCTTTGGACGTCTTTGGGAAGACCCCGAGAATGGTGCGGCCAGTGGCGAACATCGCATTAACGGTTCAGCCCGGCGCCCGTCGCGCGATGTGCGAAACGGTCCAGTGCCCGTGCGCATCACCGATAGTGAACCGATAACCGAATCGTAAACGGATAATTGACATGTAATAAGTGATGAGTGATTGGAACCATTCTTTTATCACTCATTAGTTATTACCTTTCAAGAACGTCGAGTTTATTTTCCTTCAGTCTCTGAAGTGAGTGTTCTTGTCTCTTATTGCTGGTCAGCTGTTCGCTAACTTATGAATGTTGCGATCATTGCTGCCGCCGGGC
>JALYTI010000098.1 GCA_030854375.1 Acidobacteriota bacterium
CTTCAGGTGTGCGCTTATTCCAGGAGTTGCGGCCCTTCAAGTAAAGCCGGTAAGCCTCCAATTGCTTTTGCTCTTCAACGTTCAACTTCAAGCGCAGGTTTTCAAAGATGTCGCGTGAAATTTCTTCCTGAACCAGAAGAATATCGGCAAGCCGGCGATCGTAGTGTTGTCCCCAGATCTGCGAAACACTATCCAGATCAATCAGGTCGGCCTGAATGCTGATCGTGTCGCCGTGCCGGTGCACCCGGCCGGTGACAACTGCGCGCACATTAAGTTCCTCGCCCACCTTGCGAGGATCAATGTTGCGGCCTTTGTAGTTGACCATCACGCTGCGTGGAACCACGCGCAGTTTCGGGAGTTTGGTTAAGCTATTGACCAGGCTTTCGGCGATCTCGTCGTCAAGAAACTCGGCATCCGCATCAGGCGAGTCATCGACGAAGGGCAATACTGCTATCGACTGAATGACACTGGTGCTCGCTCCTGCTCTGTCCCTGCCACTGAGGTAGGCAATTCCGACCGCCGCCGCCAACACCGCTGCCAAGGTAAGCGCGACCGCCGGCAGCCGCCGCGAAATGAGAGTCCCATGGCCAATGCCCGATGTCCAAGGTTCGCGGTTTACACTCGACGCACTCTGTTGCACGGGCGCCGTCACCGTAGTCGCTGCATGGTTGAGTTGGTTGACGGGGACTGGCTGGTGGTGGACGACGCTTTCAACGAGGTTGTCCTCGCCATTCCCGCTTATCCGGTTGACCGGCGCCACGAAGCGATAGCCGCGCCTCGGTACAGTCTCAATAAACTGTGGACCGTTGGCGCTCTCGCCAAGCGCTTTTCTCAGTAGTGAGACGTTCTGAGTGAGATTGCCTTCTTCGACGAAGGTGTTAGGCCACACCTTCTTCATCAGATCGTCTTTGGCGACAATCCGACCGTCGTGTTCCAGCAGAGTCAGAAGGATGTCAAAAGCTTTTGGAGTTAGCGGAACCAGCTCCCGCTCACGCAGAAGTACCCGCTCGTCGGACTTCAAGCGGAAACGGCCAAACTCATAGAAATCGCTTGTGTGCTCGCCCATAAAAGGCTTTGAGAACCATCATTGAGGAAATATTGAGAGCTTCCTAAGGACTTGCCGGGAGCTTCGCTCTACTTTTAAGCGAAACTAAGGAACCACCTTACAAGTTTGCCGGCAAGACAGTCGTAATTGTAGTCCAAGCGGCAAACGCCCGGCAATGAAAGAGATTTGAGTAGTCCACTACCACATTTGAAGTTGTCAGCCAACTCAGGTTGCGTATGGAGGCTCTCCCCTATGATAACGTCGAAGAACCTCGCTGAAGGAATGGAATTTCTAATCACTCTCCTTTTGAGCGCAGTTGCGGGACTGTTGGCTTTTCTTTTTGTGTCGCTAGTTGTTAACGTCCTGGGACTCGCGGGAAGCTGAGAAGCACTCCAGATCGGTAAGCGTTGGAGACTCCTATGATGAAATGCGAGTCCGGCTGCGCCGCCCGATGTGCGGAAGGTCTCTGACCTTCCGAACGAGTGAGAGTAGGAGGGCTACGCCCCTGTCCTGTATTGGGGCGCAGCCCCAGGTATTAGGAAGCTACCCAGCGGTGGGGCAGAGCCACCACCGCACATCAGGCGGCATAGCCGTTATGCCGCAGGCTGCCAACTGGGAACCTGAGGGATCGAGATATTGCGCAATCCTTCCGGCAGACTAACGCGCTTTTAGTATTCGGTTGACGTTGGACATTGGACATTGGACGTTGGAATTTGAACGTCACCCCGACCACGGAGTTGGTTTGCGTACCCAACGGTGTTGCTTCAGTTGCTCGTATAGTTCCGTAGGCAGCGGGCCTGCATCACTGGCGTCGACGTTTGATTCAACGTGGGACAGCTTGCGCATGCCCGGAATTATTGTGCTGACGGTTGGATTGGTAAGAATGAAACGAAGGGCTAGCTCCGGCATGGTTATTTTCGATGAATGCTCCTGATTCCAATTCCGCAAGAGCTCTTTCAAAGCATCGGCACGTTCTACACTCGGGTTGAGATTCTCCGCAACGAAGTAGGTGTTACGCCAATCACCTTCGGGCCACTTGCTTTCTTTCGTGAGCCTGCCCGTCAGTGTTCCTTCATCAAAGGGTACTCTCGCAATCACCGCAACCTTCATCTCCTCACACGCCGGAAATAATTCATCCTCGGGATTCTGATCGAAGATGTTGTAAATCACTTGGACCGCATCAATCTGCCCCGTTTTGACTGCACGCACACCGTTCCAGGGCTCCCACCGGTTAAGGCTAATGCCGATCGCCTTAATGAGCCGTTGGCTGCGAAGGTCGTCAAGCTTATAGAGCCACCGGTCATCTCGTAACCAATCATCTTCCCAGGTGTGAAACTGAATCAGATCGAAACTTTCCAGGCCAGCATTCTCCAGGCTGCGGTGCACGTGTTCTTCAATGTGATCCGGTGGATAGGATTCTTTGAGACTGAATTCCGGCTGCGCTGGCCACTTTCTATTCTTCGGCGGGATCTTTGTCGCGGTGTAAAGCCGCTTGTCGCGATTGGCGCGAACAGTCTCCCCAAGGAGCTTTTCACTATGACCCTCGCCGTAAGCGTACGCAGTATCGAAAAAGGTACAGCCATGATTCACCGCGGCCTGCAAAGATTGAAGAGACTCTTGATCGTCCGAATTGGACCATCCTGCTATTCCCCACATCCCGTAGCCAATTTCGCTAACTTGCCAGCCTGTGTGGCCGAATTGTCTGGATCGCATGCTTCCTCCGTAGCGGAAAGTATAGTGCGATTGCAATCTATGGGGAAAAGCAAACAGGAAGACTCAAGCGCGGCTAATTCGCAGGTTAGGAAGGGCGGCTTGCCCCCGCCGGAGCGCCAACGGCGCGACTGGTTGGATAATCTCAAAGTGAGATCACTAAGAACGGAAAATGAAGTGGTAAACACTCTTAGTCTTGATTGTCTGGCGGCAACTTGAAAGCTGTAGTACCGGTCGCGCCGTTGGCGCTCCGGCGGGGGCAAGCCGCCCTTCCTAACCTGCAAATTTACAATGCTTCAGTCAATCTTCTAACCTGTCAATGCCACGCGCACTTTTAGGTTTTCACACCGCTCGCAGCGTCTGAAAAAGCAATTCCAAATATTGGATGCTTACCTCTGGAGGGACTCTTTTGGAAGGGACACTGTGCAGTACAGGTGACATGTAAAATACTACGACCCTACGCGTTGCCGCGTAGGGTCGTAATTGCTATTGCCGGAAGTCCCTGTCGCGCGTGCTGCGCGACACGTTAATCAACGTCGAGATCAATAGTCGACGCCGGGGTTTGCTCTACGTGGAGCGGGCGAGTCTGATGAATATTCTCCGCCGGAATCAAAGGGAGGATCCGTCCTCGTGGGATCTCCGCCGCGATTGTTCGCAGCGCGAATGACTCCCGTCTCATCGATGAGGAACGACCTGCGGCCGCTGCTGCCATACTCGAGTGGAACTCCAACAGCTTCAAACCCGACGGGATATGACGGGCCGGCAGGAGTAATGGTGATCTTGAATTTGTAGCCACGCCGTCGCCCCGAGGCAAGGTCGGGATCAATCAATTGAGCTTCGGCGAGCTCGTCCAACGTCCCGTATGTATCGTGAGTGGCCTGGAAAGTGGCTTCAGCACTGTGGATCTTTCTCATCGTAGACATCACGGATCCTTCATTGGCTGACATGCGTGACGCGAGTAAGTTCGGAATCGCGATCGCGGCGATGATTCCGATCGGCACGATGATGACGACTGACAGAATGCTCGTGATCAATCCGGCAGTTGCCAGGCTCTTTCCGCCGTATTCGTGAGGGTTCCCTTTGATCTTGCTCAGAGCGACGATCGATACCACTATGCCGAGAATTGCGCCGACACCGAGCAGGCCCAGGGTAAAAATGTTGAGTACGCCCAGCACCAACGAGAAAACCGCGAGGCCTTTTTTCAGGTCGCCGTCAGACATGCCCCGATTGTTGTATTGGTTAGGTGCGGCATAGCCCTGAGGCGCCTCGTAGGAGTTGTCAGCGGAATGACCCAGGGTAGCGCCGCATTTCTTACAGTTCTCGGCGTCGGCCCAGCCCACAAAACCGCATTGGTCACACTTAATGCTGTTCATAATTAGACTCCATTTCGTTGAGTGAAGAGATGTCCGTTAGCGCGTGTCGACGTATCTGGGACACTGGAAGGGGTTTGAATTGCGCTGATTGATGCGGTTGCGTTTAAGGCTGGTTCTGCGGCGGGTCGTCCTCTGATGACTGGCGAGGACAAACCATGATACCGAGGGTGTACGGAATCGGTCAATAAAAATCGATGGATTTGCCCAAAACCCGACTTAGACGCGTCTCTCTTTGGAGCGCGGTGACCTGTCACCGGCTTGGTCGGCTGCGACTTGTCGCAGCCTTTGAACCGCGAGTGTGCTTCCGAAAGCGGCGTCAAGCCGCCGGAGGCAAAAGCGGTGACGGGTCTCCGCACTCCAAAGAGAAGCAGTTCAAAGGAAACCAGTTTCTACTATTAAATTCCCTTGACAGGTTTTTATGTGCCTGACTATAGTAAGCCTTCGCTTCCGGGTGGAGGCAATCCGAGCTCAAAATAATGGCTACCCTGCGCTCATATTTCTACTTCGCTTTTACGTACCGCTTCTTCTCCTACGGGGAGGGCGGGCAGGCGAAATGTGGGCGTAAAGTGCTAAAGACCTAAAGCCAGGCACAAAAAGCTTTCAATCGAGCCAGCCGCGACTCCTAAATTGGAAAAGTCGCGGCTGGCTTTTTTTGTACGGCAAATGGCCTAAACAGAGTGAATGTTAGCAGAGGAGAAAGTCATGGACATCGAATACTGGCGAACCGAAATCGACGAGATCGACCGGGAGTTGCTCCGACTACTGAACCGGCGTGCGCGGCTGGCCATGAAGGTCGGAGCTTTGAAGAAAGCCGCGCGATTACCTTGTTGCGATCCGGATCGAGAGCATGTCGTGCTCAGCGGCTTGCGACAAGCAAACACGGGTCCGCTTGACAGTCGTGCTGTAACCAAACTTTTTCGCCGGATCATCGGCGAATCAAGGCGCGTCGAAACTCGCGTGCTGGAGCATGTTGAAACCGCATCGCGCGGAGTGTTCCTGTGAGTAGTTCGGCAGGGTCACTAACCAGACCGACGGGTAGCTGTCCCGACGCTTCTACTGCACGAGTAGCTTTTCAGGGCGAGCGCGGGGCCTTCAGTGAAGACGCGGCAATCAAAATGCTGGGGCCTGAGATCACGCTCGTGCCGTGTGCGACGTTCCGAGCGCTTTTCAACAGCATTAATGAAGGGCTGGCAGACTACGCGTTGGCCCCGATTGAGAACAGCCTGGTTGGACCGATTCACCCCACCGTCGATTTGCTTTCCAGGAGTTCGCTGATCGTCGCCGGAGAGGTGGTTATGCAAATTCAACAGAATTTGATTGGATGCCCTGGCTGTGTGTTTGAGGAAATCGAAGCTGTGGAATCCCACCCGGTCGCCCTGGCTCAGTGTGAACGCTTCTTTGCCGAACATACCCGCGTCCAGAGAATTGAAACAGAAGACACGGCCGGAAGTGTGGCCCGGATAGTTGAACGCGGGGATCGCAAACGCGCTGCGATAGCAGGCAGGCGCGCCGCGGAACTCTATGGCGGACTCATCATCAAGGAAGGCCTGGAAGATAGTCCGAACAATTACACGCGCTTTCTTTTGCTGACCGACGCAGGTGTGAATCACAGTTAACCAGAAGAACAGAATTGAGGTTTACGAATCATGATCATTAATATGTCGACACTCGCAACCGCCGATGAGATTGCTCACGTAATAGAAAGAATCAAAGAATGCGGCTATCAAGCGCACCTCATTCAGGGCGCGGAACGTACTGTCATCGGCGCCGTAGGCAGCAATGGACGCCGCGCCGAGATTGAAGCGCTGCGCGCGGCGCCCGGCGTACAGGACGTGATCCAGATCGCGCATCCATTCAAACTTGTGAGCCGCCAACTCCGCCAACGCTACACGGTGGTTGACGTCAATGGGGTCAAAATAGGTGGGGGCGATCTGGTCGTGATGGCCGGGCCATGCTCGGTCGAGTCGGAAGAGCAATTGATGGAGACTGCGCGCGCGGTGAAAGCAGCCGGGGCGAACATGCTGCGTGGCGGTGCATATAAACCCCGAACTTCGCCCTATGACTTCCAGGGATTAGGAGTTGAGGCGCTACGTCTATTAAGAAAAGCGAGTGAAGAGACGCGATTACCGGTCGTCACCGAAGTAATGAGTGAAGCAGATGTGGAAGTTGTAGCCGAGTACGCTGACATGCTGCAAGTGGGCGCGCGCAACATGCAGAATTTTTCGCTTCTCAGAAAGTTGGCGCCGTGCAAACGGCCGATTCTGCTAAAACGCGGGCCCTCGGCGACGATTAAGGAGTGGCTGCTGGCAGCGGAATATTTATTAGCAGGCGGCAACGGTGATGTGGTGCTTTGCGAGCGAGGTATTAAGACGTTTGAAACGGCTACCCGAAATACTCTGGATCTTGCGGCGATTAGTCTTGTGAAAGAGTTGTCGCACTTGCCTGTTATTGCTGACCCATCCCATGGCACGGGCTTGCGCAGTCTTGTTCGACCGATGTCCAAAGCCGCAGCGGCGGCGGGCGCTGATGGCCTGATGATCGAAGTGCATCCGTGTCCTGAGCGGGCGCTTTCAGATGGACCACAATCACTGGATCTACCCGGCTTCGCTCAGTTGATGAAGGAGCTAGGCAAAGAGCCTTTGAGAGAAGTAAAGGCGGCGTAAGGAGTGGTAACGCAAACAGTAAACAGTAAACAGCAAACAGCAAACAGGCGTTGCACAAATAGTCGTCGTTGGCGATGACGAAAGGCTGCCACCCCAGCGTCGCGGCAGCGACGGCTGAATTTAGCCCGGCCTTTCAAGGCCGGGACCGTCCGGCGTGCCGGCATGAATCATCTTTTCAATCGTCGCTAACGCGACGAAGTCACCAGACGGTGCCATATCCCGGCGTTGAAACACCAGGCTAAATTCAACCGACGCTACGCGTCGATGAGTTGTCGTGGCGGCCTTTTTGTGCAAAGCGCAGTAAACACGAAACCGGCATCAGGACCGAGCTACCGAGATAAACTCGCCAGAACCTCTTTTGCGGCACGGTGTCCGCTCTCGATTGCGCCATGTACAGTTCCGATGTGTCCGACGCTCGTTGCTTCGCCGGCGAAGAAGAGAGTGTTGTCCAACGGGCGCGCGAGGGTTTGCTGGGCTTCAAGTCCATTCACAGGGAGG
>JALYTI010000584.1 GCA_030854375.1 Acidobacteriota bacterium
ACTTTTGCTCGATTGCTCAGTAAGCAGCGACAGCGAAAGTCCCTGGCCACGAATCTGGCGATAAATTTCTACGAGGGCGGAGGCGAGCCTGCCGCGTCCCAGGCCCGCGGTGAGACGCAGGATTCCTTCGTTACCGGAGTTGATAAACTCCGTAAGAGATTCTTCCACTGCCTTCTCAAGAAGTAAGGCCGCCTGGTGTTCGTCGAGAAGGATAAACTGTGGATCGATAACCGCCTCGACCGGAAACTCACGCAACAACCGCGAACAGAAGCCATGAATCGTAGTAATGATTGCGCCCTCGAGCGTGCGTTTGTAGCGCATCCAACGTGGACGCTCAGCTGGCGATGACGTTTGCAGTAACTCGTCCAACCGGGTTCGCAATCTCTCGCGCATCTCATTGGCTGCGCGATTTGTGAAAGTGATGGCGACGATCTGATCGATATTCAGGTGTTTGTTTTCGCGGAGGATGTGCAGGTAGCGCTCGACCAGGACGGTAGTTTTTCCTGCGCCCGGGCCAGCGGTGACGGAGATATGTCGATCAAGCGTGTGCGCCGCAACGGCCTGCTCTGGTTTCAGCTCTCTCTTCTCGAACTTGTTTTCAGTCACTTCTTCTCTAGCTTGCGTTGAATCCGAAATCTATCGTAACGACAGACGGCGGAGAAGTCGCAAAAGCGACACGTCTTATATCCTTCGGAAGGCGTTACAACGAAATCTCCGGCTCGCATGTGATCGAGAAATTCCCAGATCTTCGCAATAACTTCGTCGCGAATGTTTTGCCAATCGTTATCACCAAAAACTGAATTTCTGGCTTGCAGACCCGTGTAACCAGCGTATGCAGCACGATAGATACCTTTGTTGCGCCGGCTGCTCCCACCGCGCAGGATGTAATAGCCACCGCCCGCTATTGTGTGGCTCGGCAGAATCAGACGTTCAAGCGCTTCGAGGTAAATCGGCACCTGAAAAGTCCTCCCCGCTGTCATGTCCTCCCGATTCGCGCCGCTGGAAAGTTTATAGTCATAGGCAATCAAGGTGCTGTCGTCAGAAACGTCGATTCGATCTATTTGACCCTGAATCTTGATCTTCTCTTCATGCGTCAGTGTGGAACGTGACAGCTCAAGGGGCGCCGTAGTCGATATGGGGTCGGACGGCTGTCGCGGCGTCATACCGAAGGCAACTTCAAAATGCGCCGGGCGTACGTCTTGTTTAGTCTTTTCCTGAATGCCAAGCTCAAACAGCAGTACTTGATCGAGCAGGATCTTGCGAATCTCACGGTCGAGCTTCCAGATGTTTGGGTTCAGTGGCGGCACAACGCTTTCATGTTCATCAAACACCTGGTCCGCAATCTCAGCGAGTTCCACGCGTAGTTCTTCCATGTTCTTCTTGAACAACCGCTCTCGCCGGTGACGCTCGAAAAAGCGACGAAGGATGTCATGCAGGAGTTTGCCTGCATCAAGCGCTTGCAAGTCGAGCGCTGCCTCACCGCGTGGCTCGAGTTTCAAAACTCGACTGGCGAAAAACTTGTATGGGCAGTTTCCATACATGCTCAGTCCGCTGGCGCTGTGAACGAAGTCAGCGCCATATTGACGGCCTAACATGCTGACCAAATTTTGTTGCGTGATTCGTCCATCATATTTACTGAAGCTGCCGCTCCATCTTTCTTGCTCAATCCCGATTCGCCGCAAAGCCGACGGACTGATAAAGCCTTCGTCACTGGCCCATGAGACAAAGCGTTTTACCTCTTGCGGCGGCAACAAATCATTCGTGTCCGCATGCTGCCGTTGCCTTTCCTGCCGGCGGACAAGGGAACGCGAGAGTTCCAATGGGCTGGATGCCGACATCACTTCATTGCCGTCAAAGTCGCGTCGTACGGTTTCAGTTAAGACGCTCGCCGGCTCGACTGCCCGTCTGAGCTCATCAACGTAGTAGGACGCTACGGTTTCCGAGCCGTCTTCCATGAGCAACGGTCGCAACAAGTACAGCCGGTGGGTGGCACGGCATGCGGCCTGATAAAAATAATGTTCTTCCTTCAGGAGAGTCTCGGGAGAAATGTCTTCAAGCGTTAACCCGAATTGTTTTAGACGCTCGCGCTCTTCGTGCGGATAAATCCAGTCGCGCGAGGCACGCAGCGGGAATCCCCCCTCGACTAACCCCGCAATGAAAACCGCGCGGAAGCGCAAGCCGCGTATGTCGGTTGCAGCCAACACCCGGAGTCCGCTCGGCCGTACGCCACTTGCCTCCTGCACCTGGGAACCTAAACAGCGAGAGACTTCAGTAAGGAAATGCTGCAATGAAACCGGCGCGTTCGTCTTTCGATCGGGCAACACAGCTTCAGCAATTTGAAACGACTTGATAGCGGCAACGAAAGCTTGACGCAACGCTTCCAGGCCTCGCAGGTCAAGCATCGCATGCGGCAGCTCGTTCTCGTCGGGCAACCGCCGCATGGGCTTCCTGGTTTCCGGATAAAACTGCAGTTGACCGAGGAGTCTTACGGCGGCTAGCCGGAGTTCTAACGGTTGACCCTGGCGCGGAACACTTCTGACT
>JALYTI010000099.1 GCA_030854375.1 Acidobacteriota bacterium
GACCAGATGACAGACGCGGGCGGCGCTTCATTGTCTGAAACAGTTTTCTATTCTCGCAAAGGAAACAGTGTTGCGGTGCCAAGCGAATGGTTTAAGTCCGGCGCGCAGGCGCTTGGTCTCAGCCGCGGCGAGATGGATCATAAGCTGCTCGAACGAGCGAAGAGCACGGGCGTGATGGTCTTGCAGGAAGCGCACGCCGCCCTCTTAATTCAAGAGGACGGGCAAGTTTGTGGCGTCCGTGTGAAAACTCGCGACGCAATGGGTGATGGCTTCACCGATTATCGTGCGCTGGTAACGATTGACGCGACAGGCAGGGTGCGAGCGTTAGCTCGCCATGTGGACCCGGAGTCAGATCAAGACCGCTCCATGGGAAAAAAGACGACAAAACCAACCATGGTTGCTTTTAAGGCGCACGTGGCGAACGCTCAGGTCGCCGACGGCGCGTGCGAAATCTATTTTTATCCCGGCGGTTATGGCGGCTTGAGTCGCATAGAAGGAGGACTTAGCAATCTCTGCTTCATCGTTTCTGCAAACGACGTTCGCCGTCACGGCTCAGATCCGGAAATCGTGCTGCGTGAAATTGTCAGGCAAAATTCGCGTGCTAATCACACGCTCGCAGAAGCCCGGGTTTGCACTCGGTGGCTCAGCGTTTCGTTGGAGGGTTTTGGACCGAGAGACCCGTCTCCGGCGCGCGGATTACTCACAGTCGGCGATGCTGCCGCTTTTATTGATCCATTCACCGGCAGCGGTATGTTGATGGCCCTTGAGAGCGGACTTAGCGCGGCTGAGATCATCGCCCGGCATCTTGGCATGCTGCGGAAGAACGCATCGTTTGAGTCGTTGGCAAGTGAATACAGGACGGAATACTCTAAGAGATTCTACCGGCGTTTGCGCATCGCCGGCCTTCTTCGCCGTGCGGCATTTGTCCCCCGTTTGTGCGAAGCTGCCATACTTATTTGTGGCACAAGCTCAAGTCTTCGACGCACACTGGCGCGCGCGACTCGTCACTCCTCGAGCCGTGAAGTAACTGCTCCTACGAGCTGATCATCTCAAACAATCGTCCCCAACCTTTCGGAATTCGCTCGTGTCACCAAAGGATTTAAATGCTTGCAAGACAGGAGCGTTTTGGAGTAAAAAGGCGGAGCGTTCTTGTCTGAGTGCTCCCCGGCGCCTTTCTCAAAGGTCGTTCAATTACTTACGGCGACCGAATTCGCTCCCGGCCGGCCGCGGACATTCGGAAACTTTTGGTCTCAACAATCTGAGACACGCGCTCGTTAAAATTTTCAATTTAATGCAGCCTGTTTCTTACCTGGCCGGCGGAGTCCCTAACCTAAGGAGAATGAGATGATGATTGCGTCCCCTACGCGCTGGTTTAGTCTTTCGATCCGAATAACTGTACTTTTGATCGTTACGGTAGTTTGTGGACTTCCTGGGTCGAGAGTCGCTTACGGTCAGGCGCAATCCAATGCCGCCGACCTGCGAGGTTTCGTGCGCGATCCAACCGGCGCCGTGGTAACTAACGCAACTGTGACCGCCCGCAATCCCGCGACCAACACCAGCAAAGACGCTACCACTAGTGATGAGGGCTATTATCAGATCGTCAGCCTCCCGCCCGGTGACTATGAGGTGACAATCGAAGCTCCCAACTTTAAGAAGTCCGTCTTGCCGGCCGTGAAGCTCACTGTCGGGCAAAATGCTGATTTGGATATCGTGCTGGAAGTCGGACAGGTTAGCGAAATAGTGACGATATCCGGCGCTACTGCTGAATTAGTGGAAACTTCTAAAACAGCCGTGGCCACCACAATTGATCAGCAACGCATCGATAATCTTCCTATCAATGAACGAAATTACCTGGCGTTTTCGCTAACAACTTCGACGGTGGGTCGCGACAACGGCCGTCCCATCGGACCAGCTCCGACGACGGGTTTGAACTTTGGTGGCCAGCGCGGCCGATCGAATTTAGTTCAGGTCGATGGAGCCGACAACACCGACAATTCAGTCAATGCTGCCCGTTCTACAGTCAGCCAGGAGGCGGTTCAGGAGTTTCAAGTTGTCAGCAATTCCTTTGCTCCCGAGTTTGGACGTTCCTCGGGCGGTGTTGTCAACGTAGTTACTAAAAGCGGGACGAATGACGTTCACGGAAATGTTTTCGGATTCCTGCGAGATAAGAGTTTTCAAGCCCGCAATCCGTTTGCGCCAATTGCGAAACCGGCCTTTCGGCGAACTCAGTATGGCGTGACACTGGGTGGTCCATTCGATCGCGATCGCACCTTTTTCTTCTTCGCTTTTGAGCAGCGTCGACGCGATGAGTCCGGATTCTTCACCAGCAACGTGGCGCAAGGGCTGACTGGCTCGGCCACGATACCTCTAATTCCGGGCTTGAATCCGGTCGCGCGTACTTTCAATAACATCACTCCGGCCCAGGCGACTTACATTAATACTCTTGTCGGTGCGGGAGGAACTGCAATCTGTCTCGCGCGCGCTTATGCTTTCTTTGCATCGAGCGGCGGCTCAACTGCGCTCACGGGTTCAAACCCGCTAACGTCGCCGAACGATGGCAGCGTATGCAACAACCCACCCGGAGCTCCTATTAGTCCAATCCTCCCTGGCGTAATTGGGTCGCGCTTCATATTGTCAGGAGCTCCCGTACCAGTGGGCACTACCAATGCCCTGGGCCAGTTCATTGCGTTTCGGCCACTCAATGATCTACAAAAGATATTCCCCGTCACGGACAGAACTACCTACAATTCGTTTCGCCTGGACCATCTGATTACCAAGGATCATCAATTCAATTTCCGCTTTGGTTACAACCCCAGCACCATCACGGGCATTCAGGTGGAGTCGCAAAACCAGTCGCTGGGTCAAAACGATTTCTCACGTACCGGGCACCAGAAGTTACGAGATTTTTCCGCAGTTGCCACATTGCTCTCCACTCTCTCGAGCAAGCTTGTTAACGAGTTAAGGTTTAATTTTGGCGAACGTCGCGCGACATTCACATCAGAAAATGGCGACGCGGTTGCCTCCAACATTTCGGGGACCGCATTCATCGGACGCGAACTCTTCTCACCCGTTCTCCGCACCGAAACGCGTTACGAATGGACCGACAGCTTGAACCTGGTCGCGGGTAACCACACCTTTAAATTCGGTGGCGATGCGGCTTTTGTGCGCATACCTTCTGCTGTCTTCGAACTGAATTTTGCCGGCTTGTTTAACTTTGGCGGCCTGGGGGCTACCTCGGTGAATGCCAACTTCGTCGGTGCTCCTGATTTTACCCCGGTACAACAGTACGGCCTGGGACTTCCGACCAACTTCATCCAGGGCTTCGGCAATCCGGTTAGCGCCATCGGCAACAAGCCCTTGGCTGGGTTTGCGCAGGATTCGTGGAAAGCGAGACCTAACCTTACCTTCAATTACGGCATCCGCTACGACATTGAGCTGACGCAAAAGGTCCCGACTGTCGGCTTTAGGGATCCGTTGTCCGGCATCAACCTTTCGGCAGCAGACATACTAGCGGCTCAGGACGCTATGAATGTGCAGCAAGGTTTCCCGCGCGATAAGAATAATTGGGCGCCGAGGGTGGCCGTTGCCTGGGACGTGCGGAACAACGCCAAGACGGTTATTCGGGCCGCAGCCGGAATCTTCTATGATCACCCGCTGCTGGCTATCGCCTTCAACTCCGACATCGCTGACGCCGCTCAGCAGCAGCAGGCCATCTTGACGCCGCAAGGTGGTCCCGATCCGCGGTCGTTGCTCAACGCGACTCAGGTTTTTCAGGGAACCGTGGTCGTGTGTAACTTCCCGGGTGCCGTGCCTGGGACCAACTGCACTCCGGGCGCTGCCTCGACCGCGCAATATCAGAACGGGCGCCAGCGTTTTAACGACCAAACATTCCCAGGCTTCGGCCCGGTGTTGCCCTTCACGCTCCATGTGACCAAGAACTTTGAATATGCCTATGCAAATCAGGCTAACTTTACGGTTGAGCAGCAGCTCACTAAGAACATGTCGCTGTCCGGAAGCTATCTCTTCGTCGGTGCCCATCACCTGCCACATCCAGTTGATATAAATGCACCGCGAACCGATTTGCAGATTGCGAATTTCGTCCGCTGCATGAACAGGCAGCCGACCAGCACGACTGAGGTGTTGACGGTGTCGCCATCAGCCTGCGCGAACATCGTGGCGCAGCCCGTTCCGGGACTGATTTCTGTAACAACGCGCGGCGGGGTCATTCAGCCGGCGGCGGCAAATTTCTTCCGGCCCAGTGCGCCAAATTACTTCTTAGTGCAAGCACTAACCGGCGGCGCGGTAACGCCGGCGGTGCTGAATAGCCTACTGGCTGCCACGGGTTCTTTACGCACGCCTGGTACCGTGTCGCCATTTGGTTCAATCAATGCGCAGTCGTCTGATGGAAATTCGGTCTACCACGCCTTCAATGCGGATCTGAAAAAGCGCTTTTCCAACAACTTCCAGTTTCTGGCGTCGTATACCTGGTCCCATTCCATCGACGACTCGTCAGACCTGCAAACACTTTTGCTGCCGCAGGACAATCGAAACGTCCGGGCTGAGCGCGCCGACTCGCTCTTTGATCAACGTCACCGCTTTGTATTCAGCTCTGTGATGGGCTCGCCGGGAAGCTGGCGTTCTGGTGACGGGTTACACAAGTTCTTGTCGGACTTCACGGTGGCGCCGATCTTCGAAATATCTTCCGGGCGGCCTTTCAATATTTTGAGCAACCAGGATACGAACAACGATCAATCGAATCAGACTGATCGTCCCAGCGTCCTGGCCGATGGGACTCTTTGTGTGCCGGGACAGGTTGGCTGTTCTCCGCTGATCACTAATGGCGTGTTCACGTCCGGAAGCCTGGGCCGTAATTCGGGCATAACTCATAGCTTTGCCTCGTTGGACATGAGGGTCAGTCGTGCGGTCCGATTTGGTGAACGCGTGCGTTTGGATCTCATTGCCGAGGGCTTCAACCTCTTCAATCGTTTCAATGAAGCGGCGGCTTCGCCATTTATCGACGATGTCAAATCCTTCAAACAACGAGCGGGCAATGGTCGTTATTACAGCCGGCCCACCGCTTCTTTTGATCCAAGACAGTTTCAGTTTGGCGTGAAGCTCAACTTCTGAGTCGTAGGCATAACCCGGGGTTACCCGAAGGGCCGGTCCCGCTGATCCTTCCGGTCTGTCTTCGCCGATTTCCCGACCCAAGCGACCGGCCAGAACCTGGCCGGTCGCTTTTCTTTTCGTTCCCGCAAACTTCATCTAATTCTCGAGCGAAACCGAACGTCCGCGGTTTCCTAAACGGAAGTTTGTCGAACCAAATAACTTGCGCTACATTGGAGGCAGGCAAACTAAAAGTGCGCCGCTAGCATCCGAAAAGATGCCCTTTTTGCCTTACTTGTTTACGGAACCCCAAATTAACCTCTCCCCCGGGTGATTCAATATGATTAAGAGATTTTTCAAACAGTTCCTTCTACTATCTGTTGTTATCCTCAGCGTGGCGGCATTTGTATTTCCCCAATCAAGCCGGCCGAGGCGCGTTCGTCCGCCGGAGAGGATTGCGGAAGAACCCTTACTGCGTCCGGAACCGAAAGCGAGTCCAACGGCCAAGAACAATTCGAATCGGCCGCTGATTGACGTACAACCAGTAAAGCCGGTCGTAAACACAGTGGGAGCGGGAGACACTTCTCACGCCTATCAACTTCTCCAACAGAAGCAATTCGCGGCAGCCGCAAAAGAAGCTAAGGACATCGCGGCACAGTTTCCCAATGACTCGGAAGCCTGGAAGATAGCCGGTTTTGCAGAATTGAATCTCAAACAGTATCCGCAGGCCACTGACGATTTGCAGAAGGCTTTGGAACTTCAGAAAGTTCTAAAGCGCGAAGACCCGAACACCTCGGATGCTTTGGCGCAGGCCTTTGTACTCGATGAAAAATTTGACCGCGCACTGCCTTTGCTTGTAGCTGCCACAACACGGGCAGGCGTCGCACCTGATCCGTCTTTGCTCTACTTCCGTGGCCTGGCGGAATACAAGACGGGGAAGCCACTCGATGCGGAAAAAACCTTAAACGCCGTAGTAAAAACCAATCCAAAAGACTCGTTGTCGCTCTTCTACCTGGGACAGATAGCAATAGGAAAGAACGATCTTGATGGCGCTGTCGTCGCACTCAATCGAGCGACAGTTAATGATCCCCGGTTCGCTGCCGCGTGGACGTTGCTGACGTCCGCTTATTTGCGGCGGGCAGCGCTGAGCACCGATACCACAAAGGCTTCGGCCGATTATCTAAGCGCGGTTCGCGCCGGCGAAGGGCTAATCAAGGTGAGAACGGATGCCGAGGCGGTTACCCTCTTTGGCCAGGCGCTGATCGGCTCCGAGCAGTACCCGCGCGCCGCAGCCGCGTTGGAACGGGCCACTCTGGCGCCGGACGCTAAAGGAGTGACATTTTATCTATTGGGGATTGCTCAGTCGCGGGCCAAGAACTTTCCCAAAGCGATTGCTGCGTTACAAACGGCTGCACAAAAATCGCCGGACGACATCAACGTTTACCGCGAGCTTGGTTACGCCTACGAAATAACGAAGCAGTATGCAAAAGCATTGGCTGCCTATGAAAAAGGATTGGCTCTCGCACCGGGTGACTCTGATTTTAAGGAAGCGGCGGAACGCGTGCGTCCGTTCGCTAAGTAGAAATGAAAACTGGCGAAATGTCGGGGAGGTCTTACAAATGAAATTAATTGGAATCATGTTAATAACGGTGGGAATGTCAGTGGCCGTTTTTGCGCAGCGCCCGCGCAATATTCAGACGACTACAGCAACTGACGCCTCGAAGGCGGTGCCGGCTCCGGCCCCTCAAACGGTGAAAGCGAAATATGAGGGCGGCATCTTTGGCTACGGTAAAACGATGGAAGGAACGCTCAACTTCGACGACACCAATCGACGTTTGCTTTTTCGCAATAAGGAGCAGAGGGAAGTTTTCTTCATTCCTTACAATGCCGTGAACTCGGCCTTTGCGGATACGCAAAAACGTCGCCCGTCAGCCGCCACGGTCGCCAGCAACATTCCCTACTTCGGGTTTCCCCTCGGCTTCATCAAAACCAAAGTCCGCTATCTGACCATTCAGTATAGCGACCCTGACACGCGCGTGTCGGGAGTTACCAGCTTTCGCCTGGACAATAAAGACCTGGTGGATTCGGCGGTGTTTACACTCGCTAACAAGGCAGGTTTGACGCCGCGAGGTGACATCTACGTGAGGAAGAGTGATAACGACGAAGCGAAGAAAGCT
>JALYTI010000585.1 GCA_030854375.1 Acidobacteriota bacterium
CATCGGAGGTGGTACTTCCAGCCGGTTGTGGCAAACAGTTCGCGAAGAGCGCGGTCTTGCCTACTCTGTCGGAGCGGGAGGCAGCACGTTCTCAGATGTCGGCGTCTTCACAATTTACGCCGGCACATCGCCAGAACATGTGGACGAAGTAGTTGATCTGTCGCTCGACGAGATGCGGCGCGTTGTAAGCGAGGTCGTGCCGCTGGAGGAGCTAAAGCTGGCCAAGGATCAAGCCTTATCGTCGATCTTGCTGGGGCTTGAATCGTCGAGTTCGCGGGCTAGTGCCCTGGCGCGACAGGAAATTATCCACGGTCGCCGGATTTCCACGGCAGAAATCATTCAAAAACTCGAGGCTGTGAATCCTGAAGATCTCCAGCAGGTCGCCCGCAAATTCTTCACCAGCGAATCATTGGCGCTTGGCGCTCTCGGAAATCTCAATGGCTTTCGCGTCGATCGCACGCGACTTCAAATCTGACTATCTCGTTTGGTCCCTGTAACTCAAACTGTTAGTTTGCGTGGCTTGGTAATGCAAACTTCTAAAGTTTGCCTTCCAACTGGGTACTGGTACAGTTTGGTTTCGAGCCCTCTCATTAACACCGTGGCTTCAGCCCGGTGTATTAGCATCCGTCATTATCTAATTAACCGTTTCAACGGTTTGCCTCGGCCCTCAAGCAAGAAAACCGTTGAAACGGTTCACAGTGCTAATCGCTGGTTAACACCGGGCTGAAGCCACGGTGTTAATGAGAGGGTTGGAACCAACTGCACCAGTCCCTTACAACTGAACCAGTAGCCGTTTCCCGCATTAAATGATAAAGTTTCTTTCTACGCCTTCTTAGTTAGCCAGTTCTTAGCTTCCATAACATGAAACTTACCGTTCTCGGCAGCGGATCAACGGGCAATGCGGTCTTGATCGTTGCAGGCGAGACTCGTGTTCTTGTTGATGCTGGATTAAGCGCAAAGGAAATTGCACGCAGGCTGGCGATTGTCGGCGAGGACGTACGGCGACTCGATGCCGTGTTGGTTACACACGAACATGGCGACCATGCCGGTGGCCTGCGCGTACTGCTCAGAGCAGTTGACTGCCCGGTGTACATTTCCGCAAAGACGTGCGATGCGTACGTAAGTGAGCGCTACAAGGTCAGCAATGAAGAGCCGCGAAAACGCGCCCATGCGCTTCGTGACCGAGTAGAGCAGATAGAATCAAGCAAAGACTTTCGCATCGGCGAAATCGATTTTCACCCCTTTACGATTCCTCACGACGCCGTCGACAATTTCGGATTTACGGCAACTCATCAGGGAGTGAAAATTGCCACGCTGATGGACTTTGGCCACATCACCACGCTTGTCAGCGAGCGTCTGCGCGGTTGCGCCGCCATCGTCATTGAATCTAATCACAGCCGCGATATGTTGAAAGCTTGTGACGTCTATCCGTGGGAATTGAAACAACGAATTCTTTCGCGACTCGGTCATCTTTCCAATGAAGATGTGGCTGACTGGATTCGCGATGGCTTTGACGGCGTCGCGCGGTTTATCGTGCTGGCGCATCTTTCGCAACGCGCGAACAATCCCTACCTTGCCAAGATTTCCGCCGAGGTTGCGCTGCAGGAGCGCTTTCCGCTTTTTCACACTGACACTCAGATCAGCCTGTCGTTTCCCACCGAGCCCACTCCGTGGATCGAGGTGTAAGTAAGGATGAAGGCGGAAGGATGAACTCGGCGTCTTTTAACTCTCCACTTTCCTTTTCATTACGCCGGTTTGAACGCTTTCTAATTGTAGTGATTTCCATTTTTGCGTCTGCCTGTGCACTTACGGAGGAGCGCCGCACTATTCCTCCGGAAATTGAATCAACGATTGGGACGATAACCGAGGAAATTGCGGCAGAGCGATACGAAAAGGTCTATAACGAAGCGTCCGAATTGTGGAGGCAAGACGCGACACTTGAACAGTCTGTCGCAACCTTGAAGACGCTCCGAGAGAAGCTGGGCCCAGTTGAAAACCGAATCCTGCAGTCGGCAACCGAACAGCAGAACTCGGGCGGGCCGCTTAAGGGCCGAGCCTACATTGTTACCTACAAAACAAAATTTCAGAAG
Source organism: Acidobacteriota bacterium (assembly GCA_030854375.1). GTDB lineage: Bacteria > Acidobacteriota > Blastocatellia > Pyrinomonadales > Pyrinomonadaceae > PSRF01. Next base: position 2,091 of record JALYTI010000585.1, read on the forward strand.
GGCGAAGGTATGGAGACTTTCACCCTGGTTGAACGCGACAATCGTTGGCTACTGGCACGATACCTGGTCAACTCAACAGCGCTGAGGTAGGACAGAGATTCCTGTCTGTGTGCGACATCTATCTTGCGGTCAGACAGAAGCGATTTTCCATTTATCATTTCTTAGTTGTCATTTTTCATTGAGCCAAACCGCGAAGAAGCAAGAGAGGGTTCGATAGATGACAAATGAAAAATGTAAAATGAGGAATGGAAAATATTCGGTCTTGGTCGGATTATTTTGAGGCTAGAAAATGCCCCGACAGGCGAGAATGCCTGTCCTACTTGAAATGATCGAACGTTATACATTGCCTGAAATGGGCGCGCTCTGGAGCGAACAAAGCAAGTTCCAGAAGTGGCTTGAGGTGGAAATTGCAGTCTGCGAAGTCCATGCGGAGATGGGAACTATTC